>CAYSEU010000008.1:0-22449 GCA_964430365.1 uncultured Candidatus Saccharibacteria bacterium | reverse complement strand
TCTGAAGATACAGAGTATCCTCCTGAAAATATCTTCTCTGAAGCTCCTATATCTACACTACTAATATTACTAATACCTGTACTTAATTCCATCTTATCTACATATACACTCTTCTCTGCCATTACATTTACACCTACCTCTGTACTACCAGATACTCCCGTAAATGTTCCCGTAAGCTTATACCATCCATTCCCCATATCTGTGTAAATGGTTGGTATATTCTCATTGTTATAATTAAGAACTAAATCAGAACTGCTTACTGCACTACCATCTGTATATGCATATACACTTAAATCATATATATACCCATTTTCTAATGATTTAGTTTGTGTAAACTTATCATTACTACTACCAGTATTTAGTGATACTGAAGATGCTCCATCATAACTTACTGCTGTAGATCTAATAGCTAATAGATCTTCTGCAGGTATATCATTGTATTCACCATCTGTACCTCTAGCAAAGATACTAAAATTATCAAAAGTATTACCTTCATATGTAGAGAAGAGACCGTGTCTAGTGTTGTTGATTATAGAGGCATCTGTGATAGTTTGTTCGGTATCTACTAACACATTATTATAGTAAACACGATAAGAGGTCCCTTCTTTTATCACTCTTAATTTAGCACCCGGAACATAAGTGACTGCAGTTGAAAGAAGATTTGTATAAACACCATTTACCGATTTCTCTAGATATACTTTATTGTCAACATTCCCTCTTCTGTAATATGCAATAACAAAGTTCTGAGGGTTTGCAGCAGAGTCAAGATTAAGTACAATTCCTCCAGGAGCTGTTTCTGGTAGGGTTACATCGACATCGACAATAACATCATCCTCTAATGCCTCTACCGTTGAAAAAAGTGACTCAGTTGCAATAGGTTTTACTGAGACATCATCAAACCTAGCTTCAACACCAGCTACCATAGTACCCATACCAAGATAAACTGCAGTGGTCGTGCTAGTAGCCCTATCAGACATAAAATATTGACTCCAAGTAGTATCCGAATTATTAAATGAAGTACCGTTATTCATCCGTATTGTGAAGTTACTTGTAACTTTCCTACCCCAAGCACTAAGCTGATACCATGTACCAATAGTAGTGGGAACATTTTGCATAGATGAGTTGTAAGCATTTGTAGTATTAACAATTGACAGAGCTTGTAATCCAGAGCCACCAGTCCTTTCATCTGCTTCCCCTCCTAAAGTAGTATTGGTTTGGCTCCAATTCGTGGGAGGATCGCCACTTTCCATATCACCGTTTATAACAATTTCACTACCAAGTGTTGGAATAACACTCATCTTTCCATCCGATTTCAAACCTCCGCTCCATTCTAATGAAGAAGTTACTTGACCATCGGGACCAAGACTCTCAGTATTTGTAGAACCTCCTGTAGCAAAAGTATCATATGCGATAGGTATTGGAAGCCATTCTGAGTTAAGGAGCGAAATACTCTTAAATGAAATCAATTGGCTTGCATTTCGGGTTACAAAACTCGGATAGAGGTTTGTTACTGTACTTAAATCATTGACAGAAAATAATTCCCAATTCTCATATTCTCCTCCTTTTATATAATAGTATGCTCCAGAGGTTCTTAAAACAATTGCTAAGTAATAGTCTGTATTTGCACTAAATGATGTGGAACCTCCAGTACCATTAACATTGCCATTGTATATATGCAGTCTATGAGATTGATCATCTATGAAACCACTGCTGTCGTTATCAAAACCAAACATTTTCTCACCAGAGATACTTGATGTATTGAATTTTCCGACAAGCACTTTTCCTAAATCCCTAGTAGTTACCGGGTACCACACACCAGGGTCTCCCCATCCAACACCACTTGGTAAGTTTATTGTACCATTAGATATCGAGATTAAGGATCTCGTATCAACAACCTTCCTCTCACTAACCCCATCACTTGCTAAACTACCATCTAAATTAGTAGTTATCTTAAAATTACTAAATGTGTTACCAGAATAAGTACTAAATAAACCATGTAATGTATTATCAACTATACTTGCATCAGATATAGTTTGATCACTACCTATTTGTATACCATTGTATACAAGTTTATATACATTACCCTTTTTAAGAACTTTTATCTCTGCACCTTCTACATAAGTAGCTGCTGTATTTATTAACGCCGTATATGTACCATTAACATTTTTTTCTAAATAAGCATTAGTACCATCATGATATGCTATTACAAAATTTTGAGGGTTCTCTGCATTATCTAAATTGACTACAACACCTGCTTGGGTACTACTAGTTAATGTTAATCCAGCAGACACTATTTTATTGGGAGTTGATTCTGAAACAGTTGAAAATAGAGATGAAAGAGTCAGAAGTTTAAACGAAGCATCATCAAAGCGACCCTCATCTCCTATTGGCACAACTGTGAATTTGAGATTCAGGCTTGCTCCAATTGACCTTGCAGTAATTGTTCTATAGGACCAATCACTATCATAAACTGTTGAGCTACCAAGTCCTTGATAA
The DNA here is from genome assembly GCA_964430365.1 of uncultured Candidatus Saccharibacteria bacterium. GTDB lineage: Bacteria > Patescibacteriota > Dojkabacteria > SC72 > SC72 > JAVEVH01. The sequence continues at coordinate 19,953 of CAYSEU010000008.1, read as the reverse complement.
GGATTACTACTATTTTGAAATTCTATTTTTGAAGAATTACCCGAAACACTTTTCCCATATGAAGAGAAACTATACCAATTCCCAAGGGTTCCCAAGTGTCTATACATCTGGGAATTGTAATTATTTGCATATATATCTACAGAATATGTACCACTGCCGCCTGTCCTCTCGTCGGATACACTCGTTATCGTAGGAGAAGAATAAGTTAACCAAGTACCAGGCAAGCTTCCTTCCATCCCTGGATCTGGAATTAATTCACTCCCTAACTCAGGAGTAATAACCCCATTATTAGTTAATGTACTTACTCCATCTACTAATGTAATAGGTCCATTGTCATTAAACTCATCTCTTAAGATATATGATTGTTCATAATTCCAATTATCTAAATTACTCTCAAAACTATCATTAATTATCTTATTACTACTATAGTTATCCCAACCATCTACATCGGCACTATCACTCATCATAAAACCACCAGTACCTAATAGATTAGAGCTATGTGGCATACTCCATGCTTGATTAGTAGTAGTTAATTCCCCTGTACTACCATCTGTAGGTAAACAAAATACTACATCCCATGATCCTGTTATTTCTGTAGGATCTTTACCAACACCACTATTATATATCTGTTCTAACTCATTGCCATTCCCTATGTCAGTACCATATGTACCATCATATAGAACACGACGATAGATGGTTAGACCTTCGATGATGGCATTCGCATTGTTCTTTCCATAATAATCCCCAATATCAAAATTTATTAAACCCATTGTAAAATCTGTGGTTCCGCCATAACTTGTAATTCCATCTACAGTCAGAGAGAGATAGTTTGATCCAAAATTCTTTGACTTCTCATCCCATCTAGCAATGATAAGATGTGTTTCCCCAGCATTCCATGCAGAAATATCAACGGTCATAGATGTCCCATTCCCTTTGAAGACCAAGAATCCAGGCTGTTTTTGGATACGGAAGTCACTCGCAGCATACGATCCAATTAGAGTTCTATAAGTAGGCTCCAATCCATCCCAAGATGGTGTAACCCAGAGAGCCACACTACCTTGGCTATTATCAAAATTAGGGAAGAACTTGTCTGCAAGAAGAGAACCTAAGCTTACATCAATTCTGTCTGCCTTATTTTCTAAGTTCCATTCGTGACCCTGTGACATAACCCCCGCTGCAAATGGCCCCTCACTATTTCTCTTAGCCATCTTAGCTGTAAATGTACTACTACCTAAATCTAAATTCTCATATCCTTTACTCCAATATTTATCAAAAATATCATTCTCAAAACTAGGATTTAATACCTTATTAGTAGTACCCTCTTCTAGTAATACACCCTCATGACTCATTACACCACTATTACCAATAGGTGTATTATTGGTATATACAGCACCAACTACTAGACCATGATTACCATTACCACTTGCATCATATGCTACTCCATTACCACTTACTCCTAATGTTGTTTCTAAATCTGTCTTTATACTAGAGAGTCTAGGATCCATACCATTTTCATCGAAGTGGTAGAGGGCAATCGTATTTTCATCTGAATTAAAACTAGATTGCAAAGGTGTAAATGATTCAAGATATCTTGTAGCTTTTGAGATTCTAAACTCATCAATATAACCGCCATTAAAATAATGGTTCTCAAGCCCAATTAGTATATAAGAATTAGGATTTACTACCCCAGTGAGAGATGAAGTTCCAACAAGGGAACCGTTTTGCCATATTTTAACGGAGCCATCTTCTGAGTATGTTAAAGCAATATGAGTCCAAGTATAATCGGCTATTGATGTTGATGATGCAACAGTAATATTACTAACCCCATTACCTATTGTGCAATTTACTTTATGATACTGAATCCAACAAGAAACTCTTCCTTGATAAGGATCACTTTCCATTCTCCAGAGTCCAGAGAAATTCACTTCGTCAGATGTACCTTGTGGTTTGAAATATACCCAAGCTTCAATAGTTAAACCATTGGTATATGGAAGCCCTGTGGAACTAGAAGAGGGGATTTTAATATAATCATGCCTTGAATCTCCACCACCAAACTCTAATGCACTCCCCCCACTACTATATCTAATTGCTCCTGTTTGTATAGTAGGAGTATCTCCATCTACACATGTACTACTACCGTTTAAAGGACATGCCAGAGTACTATTTGTACTATCTACATTATAAACAAATGTTCCATTTTTAACTCTTGTAGGATCAAGATCTTCCACACTTATATCATCTCCTAAGTATTTGTTATGATTATTTCCTGATACATCTATGATTTCTTGACCTTCATCTTCTTCAAAAGAATATGCAGAAAAAAGCCCCTCATCAATAAGCATACCCTTATAAAGATCCAAAACTTCGGCCTCTGTGAGCAATTTCTCATAGAAATATACTTCATCTATTCCACCTTTGAAAAACTGGTCTGTTGTAACAACTGCACTTTGTCCACCAATATACCAATAACTCCTATCTGATACATTCTCAAATACCCTCAACCCCTTTGAGACTCCATCTTGGAATATTTCTACACTATCATTAATTGCATCTTCTTGTAGAACAAAATGATGCCAATTACCATCATTAATAGGATCAATATTCCAAGTCAAGCTAGCTCCTACTGTTGTCTCAAGATTATAATTACCAAATTTTATTGTTGAGGTAGATGGAAAATATATATAATGTGCTGATGCACTCTTTGAGCCAAGAATTGCTGCATATTCAGGGTATGAGAAATCAGAATCTACTTTAACCCAAAAAGATGCGCTATACAGAGCATTCTCTCCAATAGTCATGGGAAGTTCTGTCGTGCCGAGGTAAATTCTGTCATCAATACCATCGAAGCTAAGATACTTTTCACCAGGAGCAGTAACCGCAGTATCCCCAACACTCCCATTTCCATAGAATAATACATAGTTACTATCTACTTCATCTCCCTCTATGTATCCTTCTACAGTAGAATTAGATAACTCATTTACTAACTTAAAACTAACTCTAGTATCTATACTATCTAAACAACTAGTACTACCACTACCTAATACAATATCTCTAGGAATCTCTCTAACACTATTATTTATTACATACCCAACTCTTAAATCATCACAATCATCTTGTACAGACTCTAATTCTGAAGTATTTACTATTACAGTAACAGTATCTCCCTGCGGTAATACAATATTAGATATGTTCTTTACTTCTAAACTCTTTTTATAGTTCCAATCTAATCCTAACCATGTATTATCTGAATCTAATGTAACCTCTGAAGCTGTAATAACTACACTATCACTACTACCAGTTATTAATGTTGTATTACCCCCATCCCCTATACTCCAATTACTCTCATCTAATGCAAATATTCTTACGATTCCAAATATGATAAAGGATATGAATAGGAGGGAAGAAAGAAAGATAATTTCCTTTTTTTTAATCTTTCTCTTCTGTAATTTTTTCAAGCTTTCAAAGGCAGTCATAAAGTGATGACCAAAAACTATTTTCCTATTTAGAATATAGTACATCAATTTATAATTGGGAACAAGGGGAAATTGAGATTGTGTAAGTACCAAATAAGCCGGATTCTGTATTAAACGATCATCTATCTATGCGGTTAAACCTTGCTCCAGGGGGGGTTGCCTCGCAATATTGTATTACTACAATACCCGGTAGTCTCTTACACTACCATTTCACCCTTACCCAGCTAACTTATAGTACGAAATTCATACTCTAGGTTAGCTGGGCGGTATAACTTTCTGTTGCCCTTTTCTCCGAAAGATCACTCCCTCCCAATTTTCATTGGCACCTATCCAGCTAAGCTGGACTACATGGAGTCCGGACTTTCCTCACTAATTTTTAAATTAGCGCGACCGTATATGATACTTACACCATATATTATACTAGAAATCACTTATAAACAGAAGATTTTCCCTCATGACCACCAGTAGTTAGAATAACTATGGTATCCCTATTCAAATATTTCCATATAATTTGGATATTACCTGTAACTCTTGAACTATATACCAAACCAAAAGTAGAAATATTTACCTTATGAGTCTTTAAACTAGGATAAAAAGGATCCAACATAAATATATGAATAAATTTGTCATATTTTTGTTTAAGTAGGGGATCTCTCTTAACTAACTTCAATCGCATTCTAAGATAATGCTTTGAAAACTCGACCTTAATCATCTTCTTTAAAGCCATGCATAATTGCTATCGCTTCTTCTGGTGTTCTCGCTTCAATAACTCTACCATTGTTAACATCATCTATAGCCTCTGGTAGATTTTTTAATAACTCCCTATCTATATCATCAATCTTACCAACATCATTTAAATCGTGGAGTAATACGTACCTAATATATTCAGGAACTGTGACTCCCATAGCAGATGCTTTAATATCAACCCTATCCATAAGGGTATCTGAGAGATTAACCTGTACTCTATTTGGGTATTTTGCCATATCTATACATACTCATATTAAATCTATATGAGTATTATAGCACACATATAACACTCGTACTATGTGGTATTCTTCCTTCTCTTTACAATGTATAGAACTATTCCTACTGGAATAAGTACTATTGGAGAAAATACTAATAACCATATTGTCATATTTACAAATCCCTTTAGTACAGAAACTAGGGAATTTAAAGCTGCTTTAAATTCACCCCAAGGCTTCCATTCATCCTCAGAGATATTTAATCCCATCTTATCTATACTAAATGAAATAGAGATATATGAGTAATCAGTCTGACTATCAAAATATCTCTTCCTTTGTTCGTAACTCTCAATCTCTCCTCTAACAGTATTTAATTCTTTTTGAACTGCTAATATATCTGTAATACTCTGGGCATCTTGTAATATCTCAACTAACTGTGTTTCAACACTCTTTAAATTCTTTAATCTTGAAGTAATATCTATATACTCTTCAGTAACATCTGTAGTAGATATATTTGCATATGTAACCTCTCCATCTATGTCTCTAATCTCTTCGTAGTAAGATTCGAAATTAGTAACAGGTACTTTTACTGTAATGGTAACTACCCTATCGTTACCTCTACCATAGTCATAAATATTTGTTATCTGTCCTAAGTATTTAGTATTAATTACCTTCACACTCTCTACAGACTCATCTATTTTTTCTACTAAGAAAGATATGGAGCCATTCTTTTGTATCTTAGAACCATCTGCATCGTTAAGTAACTCATCTGTTGCTAAACCTTTCTCTTGGGATTCAAATGATGGTAAGAAAGAAGGATCTACTCCTGAGTAAGAATCTATATATCCATATCCACTCTCCGTTGTAGCAGCTTGATATCTAACTCTTCCTATTAGTATGCTAACAAAAAGCATTATGCCCAAAAATACTAATATGGAGAGAACAATAAAGAGAGTTTTCTTTTTCATAGATAAAAAAAGTATTAAATATATATAGAATATATATTAAATATTGGGGGGAATCAATTAGGTTTCAAGTATTTCCAAATCTTCAACTTCTTTCTCAGAGTAAGAGAGTATTTCTAAACATTCAAACTTCTTTGGTTTTGTAATCTGTTCCCACTCTTTCACTAGCCTGAAATATTCCGACTTTATTTTAGGTGACATGGAGGAAAAGAAAGATAGAATCTTTTTTGTAAGATATTTTCGATGTTCTTCATCTAAACTCTCTGTATATGGGCAATCCAAACTCAGAACTACGGCATACCTTCTTTCCTTGGGATAATACAAAACTTTTACAGGATATAGAAGACAATCAAATGGTTTAATTTTATGAATCTGGCATCCTTTTTCTTTATAAAATTTGCACCTAGGTATTTTTTCTAAAATCTTTTCCCCATACTTATTCTCTTCAAAGGAGTCAAAACATATAACCTCCTCATTTATGGTCATTAGGTTGGTTACTTTAGAATATTTCCTCGACTCGCAAGGTAGTATCCATCCATATGTAAAACAACATAAATCACAATGATCACAGTACTCTTCAATCCCATTGTATATCTCTCTTAATTGCTTATTTGTCTCTTCTAGATCCACATTGCTCTAAATCTGATTTTAATCTGTTAAAACTATCTCCTCTCATAATAAGATTCAATTTAGCATATCCTGATAACTTTTTATCAAAGATATCTAATCCTTTATTTGGAATCCACATATATTTCGAAAATAAATCATTCCTTTTAAAGAAATCTTGAATATTAGCGAACATAAAGAAGCCACAATCTGGCCTAAAATATTCTATATTATTTTCCTCAAGTAATTCTTTTATCTCACCAAACCTCTTTTTAGAGAATGCCCCTATAGGATTTACCCTCTCCTCTATCATATTCTCAAACATCATTGGTCTAAGAACAAAACTATAGTGAGAACTAGATCCAATTGTAGAACAAGTTATTCTTGATAGCTCCTTTTTAAACTCTTCTGGACAGATTAAATAGGAAAATCGTAAACCATTTAAAGCCAAAGTCTTTGTGGGACATATTAAACGGAATGTTAGTTCTGGATCTAGAATCGAAGAAGGTTCTTTATGCTCCTTTGAGTACCAATCAGTATACGAAAAAGATCCATCTACAAAAATTAATGATTCCGTCTCCTTTTGCCACTCCCTTAGCCTCTCCATAATCTGAGAGGGATGATGCTGACCAATCGACCATATTGGATCTGTAATAAAAAGCATTGACTTCTCACTAGGGAGATCTAATTCATCATTGCTTGCAGTTAAGGTCTTATTTATAGGATTTATTGGGATATCAATTAAATCGGCCACTTTAAAAATATTAAAATAGAGAGGAGATATAGAATAGATTCTTTTGAAGCCATATGCTTTCGCAAAGATAACCATAGAAGCTATCATGGGTGTAGAACCCTCGGTAATAAAGATTTCAGAGTTATTACAGAGGAATCCCTCTTTAATATGAAAGTCTTTAATAGCTTTATTTAATTCTTGATTTGAATCTGGGAACTTATATTGCGTAGGAATCGTATTATCAAACTCAAAGGATTTATTATTTAATCCCGTGTATTTATGAACCTTTTCATCAAAAAACCACTCAGATAGAAAAACTATTCCTGAGCTATCATATGCTTTATCCACCTCATAAGTCCCCTCGTCTATCTGTTTATCTCCATCACCAATTTCGAAATTATTAATATATACATCTCTTAGGTAACTTCTTTCTGCTCTCTTCATACTGATTTGCAAGTTAAATCTTTATCTAAGCAGATTGTTTCGAACTCCTCTATTACCATACAATACGGACAATCCTTCCCCTTATTTCTAATAACAAACTCCTTTAAATTCTTATGTATATCTACAATCTCCGTACTAAATATATTCCCTAATGGTTTGCCTTCTATCTGAGATATTTCCACACAAGGGAAACAATCACCCGAAGGATTCACAAACATATGACTAGAGTCCAATTCACATTTATCTTCATCCGAGGTATCTACGAAATTCTTAAGATCTACAAAAAAGTTCTCTTCATATTGATTCACTGCTCTACCTCTTTTGGTAATTTGATTTATTCTACAGCTATTCGCACCTAGTTTTTTTGCGAACTGAATTATCTTTTTTATATCCTTATTTTTCCTATGCAAGGTAAAATAAATAGAGAAATCAACACCATCTTCTTTTAAGTTTTTAATCCCCTCTATTATTTTCTTATAGGAGCCCTTACCTCTAATAGAATCGTTAGCATCCTCAGTAACTCCATCCAAACTTACACCTATTTCTGATACTAATTTAGATAGTTCTTTTACAATATCTTTTGAGAGTAATATGCCATTTGTTAAAATTCTTGATTTAATACCTTTCTCTTTATTATATTTCAAGATATCTATAATGCCAGGAAGAAGCAGAGGTTCCCCACCCGTAAATGAAATTTCTCGCAAACCATTATCATATAATTTATTGATTGCTCTGATTATCTGTTCGACTGTTATAGATTCTGTACTGTGAGGAGATGAAACTATGCAATGTTTACAGTCTAAATTACAATTTCCTGTAATTTCCCAATCCATACTCTTTATCTTAACACTAGATATGGCTTCAGCAATTTCTAGTTTACTTAAGAATTTTCTTATCTCCTTCTTTTCTATTCTATCCTTAAAAGCTTCAATTAGATCCTTCTCCTTGTTTATCCCCGACATTATTTTCTCTACAATTTCAATTGTTAAATCATCGATTATAATGGTCTGATATCTTGTTATTAGATAATTCTCTTTATGTTTTCTTATAATATTTATATGTTTATCCACAGTAAACTCTCTATACTCCCTTGGGTAGGATATTTTGGAGAATTTCTTTTCTATTTTTCTCTCTCTTTCTTCCCATAATTTTGTTACCTCATCCGTACTTACAAGTTCCTCCTGATTCTCTCTAATATGGTAATCTATACAATAACCAGAAGAACAAGAAAGATCTACTTTACATCCACCAGTACACTCGGTTACAAGAATACAATTATCACAAGGACTTTGAGTCCATGATAAATTACGAAAATCTTCTAAAGATTTCTTTTTCCAAATTTCTTCTATTGGCTCCTTAAGAACATTGCCATATACGATTTCACTTTGATTACATATCCTGAAATCTCCATTAGGGTTGACTGCTGCAAAGGTTACTCCTACACCACAGTTTGCAAACATTTCTTCTTTTATTAGTCTCTCATCTAAACAGTATGGTATTGCGGTACCAAAACCAACTGGTATATGAAATTCATCTCTAGCTTTTATCATTTGCCCCAAGGATACCTTAAACTGTTCTAAAGATGGCTTAAGTTGGTTCGCCATATCCAACCCCATACCTCCAATTTCAAACTTATCTACAAATACACTCTCCATACCCAACTCTTTGGCAAGTTTGATAATATTGTAAATCTGATCATAGTTTTTTGATGTTAAAACAGGAATACATCTTACATCAAAACCCTCTCTAACATACTTCTTGATATTTTCTACTGTTCTAGAATAACCTCCTTTTACTCCAGACAACCACTCCTGCGTCTCTGCATCTCCATGTATTGCTACTCCAAGGCATGCTAAATCTTTAGACATCCCTTCTATATATCTCAATCCATTTGTGACAATTGTTACTGATGAAGTTTTCGAAAGTAAGTCTATATATTCATTTAATTTCTTAGGCTCTAAAAGAGATGGTTCTCCTCCAATTAGATATACATGAGGTATGTGAGATTTACTTACAGCTTTAACTACTTGATCTATTTTGTTGTAATCTATTGGGCTATCCCGATATGGATTGTAACAAAAGAAGCATTTTGCGTTACAGGAATATGTCATCTCAATATGGACTAAGTGGGGAACGGAGTAATGTTCAAGTCTTGGTTTCTCCATTTGTTTATGAATAAATTTATTTATCTTCAATAGGTTTTCCTATTAGTGGCAAAATAGCTTCAAAATTATCTTCTGGAGAACTTCGAACTCGGTGAGTATAGTCACACTCTAAACATTTGTAATATATTCTATAACCATCTTTCTTTACTTCAGCAGCTACAGGTTCCATAAGACCCTTACAATCACAATTCCTATCGCCAGGATTAATATCTACATGTTTGGAGTAAAGGCAGGAAGGACAATGATCTGTATAACCGTCTCCTTTCACAGAAGTACCACAGTTCTCGCAAGAAAAATCTTCAATTTTTCGTTCGAACTTTTTTCCCATTGGCACCCTCTCACTATCTATAAAGGTTTCTTCTTCCTCTTCGCTAAATATATCGCTTTCCGACTTCTCATTCATAGTGCTATAGAATATATTTATTACAGGATTATATAACAAAAGTATTATCAGAACAATATATCCATTGACAAGCCATATATAAACTAAATATAATTAGATAATAAAATATTAGACATAACTTTTATGTCAAAATGTAAAGCAGTATTAGACTCTAAGAAAGTTAAAACTCTAAAAGTTAAGCCAAAAAAGGCTGAAAAATAGTTAAACAGCTTTTGAAATATTCAATTGGCCTTTTTAATTAGGCTTCTATCTCTTTGAGAATTGTGGCTTTTTTCTAGCTTTTCTATGATTATATTTCTTCCTCTCTACCTCTCTAGCATCTCTAGAAACAAGATTGTATTTTCTTAGTATAGGCTTAAGAGACTCATCCATATAGTAGAGTGCCCTACTAAGACCCAAACTTATAGCATCTATCTGAGAAGGTAATCCACTACCACTTACCTTTGCAGTAAAGTAATATTTATCTTTTAACTCTGTAACTAGTAATGCTTTATTTGTTTTATCATTAGCATCCTTAATACCCTGGAAATACTCCTCTATAGATTTACCGTTAACAGTAGAAGCTTTCTCTCCAGAATATATTCTTACTCTTGCTGTAGAGGATTTTCTTCGACCGACCCCTTCAAAATATTTCTCCTTACTCACTCTAGATATAATTATAATTTATACTCTTTAGGATTTTGAGCTGCCTGTTTATGCTCTCCTCCCTTATATACGAAAAGTCTATTCATTCTGTTATCTCTTAACTTGTTTTTAGGTAACATATTCTTTACTGCTAACTCTATTACTCTTCTAGAATCTTTCTTAATCTGATCTTCAAATACAATCTCTTTTAATCCACCAGGATATCCTGTATGCCTGTAATACATCTTTTTAGATTCCTTACCCCTTGTTAGTTTTACGTTATCACTATTTAAAACAATTACAAAATCTCCACCATCTACATTAGGTACTATATTTACTTTCTCTTTACCAATTAGTAAAGAAGCTATCTTAGTAGCTACTCTACCTAGTATCTGATCTTTAGCATCGATAATGTGCCATACTCTATCTATTTCTGTTTTGTTTGTCCAATCTGTTTTGTACTTCATATTCTTTAATATATATTTTAGAGACCTGATCTAGCCTTAGCTCTTACTTTTTGAACTGGTTCTACTTTCTTAGATATATTCTTTTTACCTAAGTTTAAGATTCCTTTTCTTTGTTCTCTCTTCTCTTCTACATCTACCTCTTCTTCCTTCTTTTCTACTTTACTTCCTTTCTTACTCTTAGCTTTAGCTTTAAATCCAGTTATTTCTACTAGAGATACCTCTGTATTATCACCTGCTCTAAATCCAATCTTTTTAATTGTTACTTTTGTAGTATCTTTCTTAGCAATCTCTATTACTTTCTTTACCAATTCCATATTACCAAAGGTAACCATTAAATCCCTTATTAATCTTACATCCCCCTCTTTACTCTTTCTTACTTTATTAAAAACAGATGTTAACTCTCCCTTTAATACCTTTGCTTTAACAGAAGATGTCTGTACTTTACCACTTAGCATTGCAGATCTAAGAAGGTTTTTAATCAAAGCATCTCTATGTGATTTCTTTCTTCCTAATTTTTTAATACCATTCCTTTTATACATTCCAGTTATTCACCTTTAATATTAATACCGTACTGATTAAGTAACTCAACTACTTCGTTTAAAGACTTATTACCAAACCCAGAGAGGTTAAGTAGGTCATCTACTGATACACTTTTTAAATCTGCCAATGTTTTATATCCACCTGAAAGTAATCCTGTTTTAGATCTTTTTGATATTGGTAAATCCTCTATTCTTAAATCTTGTGCCTCATCTGTTTCCTCTATACTCTCTTCTACAATTTCAATCTTATTAATCTCTTCTGCTCTCTCTTCCACCTCTTTTTTAGATATACCCATTGCAATCATTACTTTTCCTGCGAAATCTTGAAGTATTAATGCTGATTGAAGCAATGCCTCTTTAGGGGCAATACTACCATCTGTGTCAACACCAATTACAACTGAGTCTAAGTCAGTCTCTTGACCCTTACGAGCCTGTTCTACACTCATACTTACTTTCTCAATAGGGGCAAAATCACAATCTAATGGAATCATTCCCTCTGCTGTTCTATCTAGAGTAGTAGCATCTTTATATCCAATACCTGATTCAACAATCATTTCCATCTCTAAACTACCAGACTCATCTGTAATATTTGCAATTACAACATCTGGTGTAGTAACTGTTAATCCACTCTCTACTTCTATATCAGAAGCCTTTACAATTCCCTTCCCTTTGAATACTAATTTACACTTTTTAGAATCTTCTGAATCAACTCTAAATTTTACCTGCTTTAAGTTAAGCATAATGGTGAGTAAATCTTCTTTAACTCCCTCTAAAGTGGAGTATTCATGCTTAGCTCCCTTAACCTTAACACTTGTAATACCTGAACCCTTAATACTAGAGTAAAGAATTCTTCTTAAAGCATTTCCTAATGTATGACCATATCCTCTTGGTAAAGGAGATATCTCATACAAACCGGAATTACCCTCTTCTTCTCTAATTGTAACCTTTATATCTTTAAATGCTTCCATAAATAGTAAAAAACAAATTATTATCTTGAGTAGTACTCGATTATTAGATTCTCTCGAATACCTTCATCTATTTCATCTCTAATTGGTAAACTTGCTACCTTAGCTTTGTTATCCTTTCTTTCTATCCACTCTGGAACAGGGAAGAGTTTCTCGGATGGTGCTAATTTAGCAGATTTAAGTTCTATACCATCTCCTTCCTTTAATTCTCTAGAAGGAACAGTAAACTTACTACCATTTAGAAGAACATGACCATGTACTACATACTGTCTTGCTGCAGACCTAGATGGTGCTAAACCAGCTAAATACAGTACGTTATCTAATCTCAATTCCAAAAGTCTTAGAAATTCCAAACCCTTATCAGTAGAATATACCTTTGATCTTCTATCTGCTTCTATGTATATATTCTTAAACTGTTTCTCTCTTAATCCATATGTTCTTTTTACCTTTTGTTTCTCTCTGAGTTGTAAACCATAGTTGGAGAGCCTAGCTCTTCTTTTAGCTCCATGTTGACCAGGAGGAAAAGGTTTTCTCTTAATACCTGCTTTCTCTGAAAAAGATCTAGCACCTTTAAGATTAAGATTTACTCCTTCTCTTCTACTTAATTTTTCTTTTGGACCTGTATATCTACCCATTTAAATATTTCTAATGTTATTTTCTAGGACTCTTTCTAGGCCTACATCCATTGTGTGGAATAGGGGTTCTATCTATTAATGTAGTAATTTTTAAACCTGCTGAATCTAATCCCTTAACTGCTGCATTTCTACCTGCCCCTGGACCACTTACAATTACCTTTACTTCTCTAATACCGTATTTCTTAATTGCCTTTTCTGCTGCATCTTGTGCTGCCTTAGTAGCTGCAAATGCTGTACTTCTCCTCGAGCCTTTAAAACCAACAACAGGAGGACTACCCTGTATTAGAAGATCACCATTGGGATCTGTAATTGAGATAATGGTGTTATTAAATGTTGACTGTATTGTAACAATACCATTACTTACACTCTTTTTTGCTTTCTTACTAGTTGCCATATATATGCTATGTCTTTTCTAATTTACGTTTTAATCCACCAACTGCTCTACTTCTTCCTTTTCTTGTATGAGCATTATGCCTTGTTCTTTGTCCTCTTACTGGTAATCCAATCTTGTGTCTTAATCCTCTATAACTTCTAATATCTTTTAATCTCTTTATATTTCTAAATATTATCTGTCTTAACTCTCCCTCTACTTCATAGTTTTTGTCTAAGTATCCCCTTAAGATATCTAACTGAGCCTCATTCATATCCTTAACTAGCATATTCTCATCTAACTTTGTCTCTTTACATATCTCTTTGGCAGAACTCTCTCCTATTCCATATATACTCATTAAGGAGACCCATAATCTCTTATCATTTGGTATTTCTAATCCAGCTACTCTTGCCATGTTAAAAAAATAAATATTAATTAACCTTGTCTTTGCTTATGCTTAGGATTCTTCTTACAGTAAACATATACCCTACCCTTACGAGTTACAGTATAACAATCCGCACATCTTTTTTTTACTGAAGCCTGTACTTTCATTTTATTTCATCCTATATGTTATTCTCCCCTGTGTTTTATCATATGGGGTCATCTCTATCTTTACCTTATCTCCCTCTAAGATTCTAATGTAGTGCATTCTCATCTTTCCTGAGAGATATCCTATTACTTCCTTCTTTACTCCGTTGACATCAATCTCTACTACAAACTTTGTATTTGGTAGACACTCCTTAACTACACCTTCAAATTCGTAAACTTTCTTTGTCTCAACGGTCATAACGAATGGTTTAAGTAAATAAATAGAGTCGAAGTGATTATATCAAAGCTTTGAACTTTTTTCAAAGGTTTAATACAGTATTTACCTTGAAATCACTAACTCTACAAAGACGAGTTAAGCATATCAGAAAGAAAACCATTTTACAACCCTAGTTTCGCTACTACTTGGGTATGAATTTCCTCTATACTTGGAGTAGCATCTATTTCAATTAACATGCCTCTTTGTTTATAAGTTTCCAATATTGGAGTAATAGTTCGGTTATATTCCTTAAGCCTTAGGGCAATCTTTTCAGGTAAATCATCCTCTCTTTGTACTAATTTCATACCACATTTATCACAGTATCCTTCTACTTTCTCCCTTTTATACTTGATGTGGTATGTAGTATCACAGTAAGGACATACTCTTCTAAGAGACATTCTTTCGATTGCATGTTCCTCAGAGAGAGTAAAATGAACGAAATAGTCTAGTTCTCTACCATTTTCTTCGAGCAATTTATCAAACATCTCTATCTGACCGGGATCTCTTACTACTGATACAAATGCCCAATGTTTATCTGTTTCAAATCTCTTTACCCACTTATTTAACATACTGTAAACTAAATCATTGGGTACAAACTTTCCTTTAGACCAGTACAAATATGCTTTATTACCCTCTACATCACCCTCTTTGTACATCGTTCTAAACATCTCTCCTGTACCGATATTTACGAAATCATACTTAGCTACTAAAAGTTCTACTTGAGTGTCTTTACCACTACCTGAGGGGCCATGAAAGAGTATAGTCTTCATCCAGCTAACTTATAATAAATTATAAATATCTCTCGTAATCTCTAACGACAATCATTGAAGATATCTGTCTTTTAATCTCTAATACTACACTTACCATAATTAGTAGACCAGTACCTGTAATTACAGTTACTGTCATTAGATTTAAGTAAATGAGTATATTAGGGAGTATGGATATGAATCCAAGAAATACCGCCCCTAATGTTGCTAATCTGAAGGCAACTTTTCTTAAATATTCGGAAGTCTGTTTACCTGGTCTAATACCTTGTATGAAGCCTCCCTGTTTTTGTAAGTTTTCTGCTAATTCATCTGTTTTAAATACGACAGTAAGGTAGAAGAACGCGAAGCCTACGATAAATACGAATGTCATAATGTTGTTAAAGTAAGGGTTATCCAACAGAGTCATAGCCTTAGTAGTAAAATCAATAATGCCTTCACTTAGGTCTCTACTTAAGATAAATTTACCGATTAATTGAGGAAAGGAGAGTAAGGATACAGCGAAGATTACAGGCATAACTCCAAATTGTGTTGGTTTAATGGGGATATAGCTATCCATAGCACCACCTGTTCTAACTCTTCTAGAGTACTGAACCCTAATCTTTCGTTGTGCTTCAGATACATATACTACAGATACTATTAATGCTAATGTGACAAATATGAATACTGCTTTTTGTAATGTATCCATTAACATAAAGTTACTACTAATAGTACCAGGAATACCAGCGATAATACCAAGGAAAATGAGATATGAAGAACCCCCACCTATACCACTTTCTGATGTTAATTCTGCAAACCACATTACAAGAATAGAACCCGCTGTGAGTGTAGCTATCATTGTTATTAATTGAAGTATTTCTAATTGTCCTATTAATCCAAAACCTCTTAATGTGGAGTAGATAACAAAAGACTGCATTATTGCTAATGGTACGGTAAGTAACCTTGTATACATACTTACTGCTCTCCTACCCTCTGGACCCTCTTTTCTAAGCTCTTCTAACTTAGGTATTACAGTTCCAAGTAGTTGAAGTATGATAGATGCATTAATATATGGACTAAGCCCGATAGCAGCAATAGAGGCTGTTTCTAATACACCTCCTGATACTGTTGAGAGTAAATCACCAAAGTTACTTCCTTCAAATAACTGTTTAATAGCGTCTGCAGGGATACCTGCTACAGGAATAGCTGCTAAGAATCTATATGCTAGAAGTATAATAAGGGAGAATATAATTTTTTTTCTAATCTCATCTGTACCTAAGATTCTTTTCGCAATTTCTATGTATTTGTTCATTGTAGTAGAGGTTACTTTATAGTACCACCTGCTTTTTGAATCTTTTCTTTTGCACTCTCAGAGGCAGGAAGATCTTTTATTACTATCTTTTTATTAATATCACCACTTCCTAATATTTTTACAGCATTTGTACTCTTAGATATCAATGCTTTCTCTTTCAATGATTCTAGAGACACCTCTTCTCCACTCTTGTAGTTTTCTTGAAGTACATCCAGATTAATAGCAGTAGCTACTATTTTATTAGTCCTTTTAAAACCTGCTATCTTAGGCATTCTTCTAAAGAATGGTACATTACCTCCTTCAAAGAATTGTAATGACTTATGACCAGCTCTGGATTTTTGTCCTTTACTACCTCTAGTAGAAGTATGACCTCCTACACCAGATCCATATCCTCTTCCTATTCTCTTACCTTTCTTTATTCTATTGTTTCTTTTTGGAATGCTTTCTAAGTACATATGTGTTCCTAATTACTTTATATCTTCCTTTTTCTTAAAATCTCTTCTTGGTCTTCTACCACCTCTTCTGTTATCTTTTTTATCATCTTTATGCTCTAATCTCTTTTTAGCTCTTCTTTTATCTTCTCTTATCTTTCTCTCTTTATCTGTCTCTTTCTTTAACTCAACCCTATCTCTCATATTCTTCATTTTAGAGAGTACTCTTGTGTTTCTTAAACTCTTCAATGCTTCAAATGTTGCATATGCTGTAGCTATTGGATCTGTAGTACCTATTAATTTACCATATACATTATCTATGCCTGCTAATTCTAATACTGTTCTTACAGATGAACCTGCAATTACACCAGTACCTGGTCTAGCTGGTCTAAGTAATACCTTAGCTGCTCCCTCCTTATGAAGTACTTCATGAGGTATTGTGTCTCCTGCTAACTGTATTCTAGTCATTTTCTTTGTAGCCGTTCTCTCTCCTTTTTCTACTGCACTTCTAGTATCAGAACCCCTACCTAATCCTACTCCAACAGATCCATTATGATCTCCTACTATTACCATAGCACTAAATCGCAATCTCTTTCCTCCCTTAGTAACTTTAGCTACTCTTCTGATAGAGACTGTCTTCTTGTCATACATATTTTCTTTTCTTTCTCTTCTTGGTTCAGACATTTATATATTTAATCTAAATTTTAATACCATTCTTTCTTAATTCATCTGCAAATGCAGCTATTAAACCGTGATACTTATATCCACTTCTATCGAATACCGCTACTTCAACTTTCTTTTTCTTAAGATCTGTTGCAAATACTTTTGCCATCTTTAATATCTCTTCTTTCTTCTTATCACACACCTTACTAGTTAGTACTGCAGATGTTTCATCATTAGCAACACCAGTATAGAAGTATTTATTACTCTTAAATACAAAGATTCTTGGTTTAGATTCAGTACCACTTAATCTCTTCTTAATATGTAATTTTCTTTTTTCTCTTTTTTCTTTTTTAGTTCTTTTCATATTTTTACGCTGTTATACCTGATTTAGAACTTTTTCTTCTAACATATTCACCCTCATATCTAATTCCCTTTCCTTTGTAAGGTTCAGGTTTTCTTGTAGCACGTACCTTAGCTGCAAACTCTCCTAATTTCTGTTTATCATATCCCTTTAATACTATCTTTGTTTCTTCTGGTACATCTATAGTGATACCTTCAGGACTCTCAAATTTTACAGGATGATTTAATCCTAAACTCATTACTAAGGTTGTACCTTCCATTTTTGCTCTATATCCTACTCCTACTAATTCTAATTTTTTCTCGAAACCATTCTTAATACCATATATGGCATTGGATATTAACATTCTGATAGTGCCATGTACAGATTTAGATTGTTTCTCTTCATTTTTTCTATTTACCTGTACAACATTATCATTAACATCTACTGTTAATACATCTGGAAAAGAGATCTTTAACTCTTTGCTACCATCAGATATTGTTACAATGTTTCCATCTACTGTCACCTGTACTCCTTCTTCAATTGTTATTGGGTTTAGACCTACTCTAGACATTTAAATTACCAAACTTTACATATTAATTCACCACCAAGTTTCTGACTCTTTGCCCTAGCTCCAGACATTAAACCTTTAGATGTAGAGATTATTGATATACCTCTACCATTCATAACGGGTGTAATATCCTTACTAGCAACATATATTCTTTGACCTGGGCTACTAACTCTCTTAAAGTGAGTAACCATTGGCTCTTTGCCATCATATATTACTTCTACACTTAACCCTTTTTCTACTTCTGTATATTCAGTTATCATACTTTCCTCTTTTAGCACTCTTAAGATTTCCATGTTCATTTTAGTCTTAGGTACTAAGACTTCCTCTTTTCTCCTATCTATTCCATTTTGTAATCTTGCTAAAAGATCTGCTGTTAAATCGTTCATTATTATATTTATTAAATTACCATATAGATTTCTTAACTCCGGGGATTTCCCCATTACTTGCTAACTTTCTAAAACATATTCTACATATACCGTAGTGTCTTAAGTATCCTCTAGATCTACCACATAGCTCACATCTGTTGTAAACTCTTGATTTGAATTTACTCTTCTTTTTTAATTCTCTTGCTTTGTGTTCTTTAGCTTCTGTTGACATCTTTTTTAAATGGGAATCCGAATTTATCTAAAAAGGCTTTTCCACCCTTATCATCTTTTGCACTTGTAACTATAGTTACCTGCAAACTTCTTACTTTTCTAATATTATTAGCATCTATTTCAGGAAATACAGTATGGTCTTCTATTCCTATTGAGTAATTACCAGCTCCATCAAAAGCTTTTACATCTAATCCTCTAAAGTCTTTTACTCTTGGAAGCACTACATTTACTAGCTTATCAAAGAACTCCCACATTCTGTCACCCCTAAGGGTTACAGATACACCTATTTCCATACCTTCTCTTACTTTAAAAGAAGAGACTGCTTTTCTTGCTTTATTTACTATTGGTTTCTGACCTGAGATAGTGGTTATCATATTTACAATATCCTCTAGTGCATCAGATTCGTTAATAGAGTCTCCTGCTCCTACATTAAGAACTATCTTTTTAAGAGTAGGTACAGCCATTAAGCTAGGGTATCCATACTCCTTCATCATTTCTTTCCTTATTGTTTTGTCAAATTCTTCTCTTAATCGTGCCATTATTTTTTAACTGTTTTTGATTTAGTTGTTGCCTTTTTTACTGTACTTTTTTTAGTTGTACTCTTTTTAGTAATTGCTTTCTTTGTAGTACTTTTTTTCTCACTCTTAGGCTCCTCTCTCTTCTTTTCTATTATCTCTATTACCTTATTACACTTCTTACATATTCTCTCTACCTTATCTCCTTCTCTTTTTATTCCTACCCTTGTAGGTTTACCACAGCTACTACAAATTAATATTACTTTAGAAACATCCAAAGGTTTTACAATGGTAAGAATTTCAGATGTCTTAGTTCTACCATCTCCCTTTACATGCTTCTTAAATATATTAATTCCGTCTACTACAATCTTCTTACTCTTTGGATTTGTAGCTACTACAATACCCTGTTTACCAGAGTCTTTTCCGTAGAGTATTTTTACTGTATCACCTTTTTTAATCTTCATTTTCATTCTTATTAAATTACAAAACCTCTGGAGCAAGAGATACTATTTTATCAAATCCTTTCTCTTTTAATTCTCTTGCTACTGGACCAAATATTCTTGGTCCCTTAGGACTCTTCTTATTATCTATTATTACCGCTGCATTATCATCAAATCTGATATATGAAC
>CAYSEU010000007.1:21550-24013 GCA_964430365.1 uncultured Candidatus Saccharibacteria bacterium | reverse complement strand
AAATCCAGCAGATATTATTATTACACTATTTACCTTTTTTTTAATACAATCATCAATTATACTTTCAATAAATTGGGAAGGTATTACGATACATACCATATCTACATGTCCTCCTATTGAGAGTAAATCAGGGTAACACGTTTTACCCTCTATATCCTTATATTTAGGATTAACAGGATATACCTTACCTTTATACCCACCATCTATTGCATTGTGATATATTACACTCCCTATTTTATTCTTTTCCTTAGATACTCCAACAACTGCTATGCTATTTGGGAATAGTAGATTATCTTTCATATTACTGTAGTTTAGATAATATATTGGTTACTGACTTATTCTTTACTTCTTCTACTAACTCTGTTTTCTTTCCTTTTCTATTTTTAAGATTAGAGTAGTAATCTTTTATCTCTTTGTTCTGATATATTACTCCAGTATTAATACTCTTACTATCTGTTACATACTTTCTAGCAGTATCTATATTGCTTGTACATTGTACTTTCTTAATTTTACTGTTTAAAAATTCCACACTACTCTCTTTGTTGTATGTGGGACATACTTGTACTATCTCAATTACACTAAAACCCTTGTGTTTAATTCCTTCCCTAATAATTTCTGTTAATTGATTAGGGTCTGCAGAGTATCCTTTAGCATAGAAGGATGGTTCTAATGCAAGTGCTAACTCTCCTATATTAATAGCTCCTTCTGTTTTACCATCAGGGAAAGCATACATTTTTTTACCTTTAGGGGAAGTAGATGTAATCTGTCCTGTTGTAAGTGCAAAATTCTGGTTATTATGTATTAATACTGTAATATTGTAATTAGATCTTATTGCATGTATTAGGTGATCTATTCCTTCATGTAAACATCCCCCATCACCAATATCAGCTATTACAGTCATCTTCCTATTTGCTAAATGAGCACCAACTGCAAATGGTATAGATCTACCATGTAAACCTTTTATTCTAAATCCTTCAATCTTATCCCCTCCATTACCATTGCATCCAATATCAAAGGACATAACTACTTCTGTAGGATCTTTTTTTAATTCTACCAATGCTTTCTTAAGAGCAATATGTATATTAAAGTTACCACATCCTGGGCACCAAGTATTTTTAACTCCTGTGTTGTAATCCTCTATTTTTACACTCATCTATTTAAGGTAATCTAAAATATCATTTACAAAGAAGGGTCTTCCATCGAATTTCTTTAAGGTATTAGGTATGTAAAAGCCACTCTGTTCCTTTATAAATTTTCCAAAAGAACCTGCTTGATTGTTTTCAATTAGAACTAATTTTACTCCATCCTTACTTAACTGTAATATCTTTTCCTCTCTAAGGGGTAATATATATTTGTAGTGTAAATACCCTATCCTTTTTTTACTAACTCTCATAGCATCTAGTACAGCATTTTTAGAACTACCCATACCTATAAATACAACAGTAGGTTCTTTAGGACCGTAATATCTAGGTTGAGGTATATTCTTTTCCAAGGTTACCATTTTCTTCATCCTTTTCTCTGACATTTTTACAATTTCCCCTATCTCTTCTGTACTAATACCGTATTCATCATGTTCATCACTGTTAGAAAGATATGGTACCCTACCCTTTTTAGGTAACCATCTTGGAGATACACCCCCCTTAGCAAGAGCATATCTCTTGGTTCCATTACTTACTAATCCCCTCTGAAGTTTAAGAGGTTTAGGTAAAGTTTTAATATTAAAGAGTGATTCAGATATCTGTTTTTCTGTTAAGAGTATTACAGGTATTTGATATGTTTCAGAGATATTGAATGCTTCCTGAATTAGTTCATAGCTATCTATTGCATCACTTGTATGAAGTACACATCTAGGGAATTCTCCATGTCCTGCTTGTAGTGCTGCATCTAAATCACCTGAACCACTCCATGTTGGAACTCCTGTACCACTTCCTGCTCTTTGACTAAGTATGACTACTAGTGGTATTTCTGTCATACCAGAGCATGAGATTGTTTCTGTCATTAGATCGAATCCCCCTCCTGAGGTTGCTGTAAATGCTCTAGCTCCCATATACATACTTCCCATTACCATTTGTATTGCCGTAATTTCACTCTCTGCTTGCTTAACTAATATACCGGTATCTTGATATGTCTCTCCCAATGTTTCTAATATTGATGTAGCTGGTGTCATAGGGTATGCATAGTATGCTCTACAACCTCCTGCAATGGCCCCTAGCGCTATTGCTTGATTACCAGTAAGTATATTAGAGCTTTCCCATCCTTTCTTTACCTTTTTAGGTAACCCCTTTACCTTAATATCTTTAATATGTTGGTATCCAGCACTTAAACATCTCTTCTCTGCCTCTATATCAACTCCTTCTTTTTTTGAAAAGTATTCTACTACCTCTTTCTCTAGTACCTTTCTTTTAAGCTGCAAAAGACTCCACATAGCGCCTAGCATTACTATATTACCCATAATGGGAGGTG
>CAYSEU010000007.1:10491-21540 GCA_964430365.1 uncultured Candidatus Saccharibacteria bacterium | reverse complement strand
GCACTACACTCCTCTGTTAACGCTAGAGTATCTATATATCGAACCTCAATATTATTCTGTTTAACATATTGCTGATGTGTTAGAGAGAATTTGTAATCCTTAAGAGAGTGTAAAATTACTCCTCCCTTATTTACAGTAGTTACATACTTTTCTAAAGAATCTGGTGATATACATGTAAGAATATTACATCCTCTTGATGATGATGAAATCTCATATGATGAGAAATCTATTTGATATGATGCATATCCTCCCTTAATTACAGATGGATACTCTCTATATGCAAATGTAAAGTATCCGGAATTTTTAATAGCTTTGCTTAGAAAACCTCCTAAAGTATTAATACCCTGTCCTGAATATCCACCAAATTTAATACTAAATCTCTCTTTCATTACAATATGTCAGAAATTAAGGCTTCCTTATTCAGATTATCACTCCTAAAAAATATTGTCAAAAGGTTACAAAACAATCAAAGTAATGTAGAATTAGCTATGATTGATAGGGTAAAGATACAATTAGAGTCTGGAAGTGGTGGAGATGGTATCATCGCCTTTGACAAAACACGTAGAGCAGATGGTGGAAGTGGTGGTAAGGGAGGAGATGTATATATTGTAGGAGACAGGGGTATATTTGATTTTAGTAAGATTGTTCAAACTAAAACATTTAAGGGAGAAAATGGTCATATTGGTGAAAAAAACAAAAGAACAGGTAAGGATGGTAATGATATCGAAATACATGTACCTTTGGTTACTAAGATATTTAATGAGGATGATTCAGAATATTTTACAGTTACAAAGGATGGATTTAGAATTAAGGTCTTAGAGGGCGGTGTAGGTGGTCTTGGAAATTTTGCTTTAAGAGGAAAGGGATGGGATGGAAAACTTTCTAGAACAAAAGGGCAAGAACCTCAAAGAATATCTCTTAAATTAGAACTTAATTTAAAGGCTGATGTAATATTTTTAGGATATCCAAATGCTGGTAAGTCTAGTATTGTAAATGCCCTTTCTAATGCTAAGTACAGAGTTGCACCGTATGAATTTACTACACTCCAACCTCAACTAGCTGTAATGGATAGTACAGTGTTAATGGATCTCCCTGGTTTAATTGAGGGTACTTACAAAGGTAAGGGACTGGGTATTAAGTTTTTGAAACATACTACATATTCTAAATTAGTTGTACACTGTATTAGTTTAGAAAATGAAAACTTAGTAAAAGCATACAAGGAGATGAGAGAAGAGTTTAAAAATATCTCTGAGTCTCTCTATTCATTACCAGAATTAATACTTTTTACTAAGAGCGATATATACTCTGATGAACAGTTAGTTGAAGTGAAAAAGAATCTTAAAAAAGATTTTAAACAGTTTGAAGTAATATCTGTATTTAAGGATGAAGATATTAAAAGATTTAGAGAGGTATTAAAAAAGAGATTGGGTTCTATTGCGGATACCGTTATCTAAAGCCTGTTTAGCATTCCATTGTAAATCGGGTTTATCAGCCATACTCTCTACTAACCATTCTAAATATTCTCTATCTACTCTTTCTATCTCTTCAAATGTTCTACCCATATATTTACCAAAGGACATTTCTCTCATTACTTGAGGTTGTTTTGTAATTAACATCATATTCTCTATACTTAGTTTTGTATTACTTTCTAAATATTTATACAAATCTCTTAGAAAATATACATCACTTAGTGCATCATGAGCTTTTACATGCTCTTTATCTTCGTTTTTGTAAAGACCTAAATAGTATCTAAGATATTGTAATTTGTAGCTCTCTAGGTCTCTACCCTCTGGTGTAGTAAGGGCATTCCTTGCTACCTTAAGAGTACATATTACATTTGGTATTTCTATTCCTTTTTTTTGCATTACTTCTACGTCAAAATCAGAGTTATGAGCGACCCAAATATAGTTTTCTGAAAGAAAGTTTAAATATTCAATTAAGGAGCTACCTTTAAATTCTGGATCTATACCCTCTGTTGGTAATTTTGCATCTTCAAAAGTATCTAAATCTTTTACGTCTTCAGGAGTTATATTGTGTACAGCCATTGCTCCAAAGGAAATTTCTTGTAATGGCTTAAAAAACATATTAAGCCATATATTAGGATTTTCTGTTAATATTGCTAATTGCATTAGGTCTTTACTTTGAGTATCAGTAGTTTCTGTATCAAAGAATATTAGTTTTTCTTTACTCATTACTTTTCCTTTCTACTATGAGCATTCTCATGTATTTTAATGAAGAGGTTTAATAGCTGTTGTTCCTCTTCTTTAGAGAGTGCTTCAAATATCCAATCGTATTTTTCAAGTGTCTTATCAATGGCTCTATCCAATTCTTTTTCTGCTTTAGGTGTTAATGTAATATTTACTACCCTTCTATCATTCTTACAACTAGTTCTGTTAATCCATCCTTTTTTAACTAACTTATCTATCTGTGCAGTCACTGTAGCAGGTGTAATATTAAACTCTTTAGCGATTTGTGTGGGCTTTACACATTCTCCCTTTTTTACATATGACAGTGTTCTTAATTGTATTGGTGAGAGATTACACTTTTCATCGGCTCTTAGGTTTAAATGTTTAACTAAATCTATTGCTTGTTTAAGTATTTCCCTTCTTGTTGACACAGTAGTGATATTTAAAATTTAGGACAATATCCATTCTAACACAATATATTTTGAGTAACAAATGATTGAATTCTTCTTTTTAAGTTGATATATTGGAAAAATAAATTGAAGAAAGATACTATGAAAAATCAAAGCATGATATTTTTAGGAATTGCTCTTTTTATACTTTTGGTACTAGCTTCCGTTGCAATATTTCTTTTAGGAGATACAGGGAGTAGTGAGAATACATTCTCTCTGAACAAATTAACGCAGGGAGATACAGAATCTAATTTAGATGAGGAAACAAACATGCAAACAGTACAAGATTTTGAAGAATTAGAGATTAAGGTAATAGAACAGGGAGATGGAGATGCTTGCGTAGAGGGAGATACTGTAGTTGTAAACTATGAGGGTACTTTAATAGATGGTACTAAATTTGATAGCTCATATGACAGAGGAACACCTTTTGAGTTCCAATTAGGTGCAGGCTTGGTAATTGTAGGATGGGAAGAGGGAGTAAATGGAATGAGAGTTGGAGAGATTAGGGAGCTTAGAATTCCATCTTCAAAAGGGTATGGAGAAAATGGGGCAGGAAGTTTAATACCTCCATCTGCAGGATTGATATTTAAAGTTGAATTACTTGAGATTAAGTAATTAGAATCTACCCAGTACAATTAATATACCTATTAGAAGGAGTAGTACCCCTGTTACTAGATGCATATATCTTACATTTTTCTCTTTCCAATCTTGTATATCTTCTCCCTTTTTGGATCCGAAATATACAATGAGAGTTACTGCTATCATGGGTAAAACAAATATTACATTGTAAAGAAAAAGTGAAGGTAGGGCTGTAAGAAAACCGTCTTCAGCTAAAAGACCACCTAAGATTACATATGGTCCTATTGTACATGGAAGTAAGAAAAGTGTTACAAACAAACCTACTGTAAAAGCAGCTATTGGGGAGGTTACTTTAGCTATTAATTTCGTTACCTTTGGTCTAAGAAAGAGTGGCATTTCTGTTCCTACACGACCTGGTTTGTATGAAAAGAAGTCTTTTAAACCCAGTACTCCAAGTATTATTGCACAAATTCCTAATATAAAGTTTATACCCAAGCTACCATACAAGAATTCTCTGATACTGGTTATTGATTGTACTACTTCAAATGCTTTAATTATTAGAAAGCCATAGAGAAGATACATTATTAATACCGCAGTTACAAAGGCTAAACCAGCAAGTAAAATATCTCTTCTACTACCAGGATTATATGTAATTATTGATATTAGTACTAAAGCGAGTATGGAAAGAGCACAAGGGTTTACAGAGTCTGCTAACCCTAATGTAATTATTCTCCCTATTGAAAGAGTAGAACCATTTTCTTCACTTTCATTATCCCCTTCTGTAGTACTATTCCCCTGTATCTCTTCTCCATTCCATTGTAGTAACCAACCATTTACTTTAAGTGCGTTTTCATATTTTATTACCCCTGCAGGAGTATCTACATCTTCTACCTTAGCCTTTCTCCCATTCAATCCTTCTAAAGCACTTTCAATCGTGTCAGCATAAATGAAGTTTTTAATCATACTATCCTCTTGATCTGAAAGCTGTGTTAAGGATTGCCTAATTGCAACTCTTTCTTTTGAATATATTTTAGGATATCTTTCTAGACTATTTAGGGTAAAATCTTCAAAATTAACTAGTTTCCCATCTGAAAGGGGGATAGTATCAATTTCTGAACTAGAAATCATATTTTCTAAGTTATCAATTATCGGTAAATCGCCTACACCTTTGAGATCTTTGTTAAAAAGGATTTGTGGTATTCCTAAATTTAAATCATATGCTTTAGAGTATGTATCTAATGCTTGTGAATTTGCTATTACCTTATATATCTCATACTCTATTAATATTAAACTCCCCTTTTCTACCTGTTCGTGTAATTTAGGGGCAACTTTAGCACAGTGAGGACACCCTATCCCTGTAAAAGAGAGTACAAATTTCTTACTATTTATTTCTGCCTGAGCATATACATTAACAAATGGAAGAAATATTGTAGCTAGGAGTACAATAAAAAGGAAAGATTTTAATATTTTTTTCATTCTTCTTAATATTGTAATATTATATATCCTGTGAATGATTTAAATCTCTCTAAAACTCAATCAAAAGTTATATCATCTATTTTGGATTGGTTTAGTCAATCTAAATATCAGTATATCACATTGGGTGGATATGCTGGAACAGGAAAAACAACTATACTGGGGCATATTACACAAAGACTTCATAGTAAGGATAAGGGGATTAGGATTGCGTTTTGTAGCTTTACGGGAAAGGCTAGTAGAGTGTTAGATAGAAAGTTAAAGGAGGGTGAGGCTGTTTTTGATACCGACTATATTGGTACTATACATAGACTTATCTATAGGGCTGTATTAGATGAGAATCAAAATATCATTGGGTGGGAAAAGATACCTAGAGAAGAACTTAGATATTCATTAATAGTAGTAGATGAGGCCTCTATGGTGACAGAAGATATCTGGAATGATTTACTTAGTTTTGATATTCCTATTTTGGCTGTAGGAGATCATGGTCAGCTCCCCCCTATTTCTTCTTCTTTCAACCTTATGCTAGAGCCTGAGCTTAAATTAGAAGAGATATTTAGACAGGAAGAGGGTAATCCCATTATTAAATTTTCTGAAATAGCTCGTAAGTATGGCTCGATTCCTTTTGATCAGTTAAGTAATGTAGTAAAAAAGATTAAAAAGAGTGATGAAGAGACTCAAGATATTCTAATGGATATATTCAATACCTTTGATGAGAATACGATGATTCTTTGTGGTTACAACAGAACTAGGATTAATCTAAACAAACAGATTAGAAGTTTACATTTTAATTCTCCAACTCCTCAGGTTGGTGATAGAGTTATATGTCTTAAGAATAACCGTAATATGGATATTTATAATGGTATGACTGGTACAATATTAGATATATCCAAAGCGACACTATACGGCTACTCTTTCTATGATACTGAAATATCCCTAGATTTCGAGAAAGAACCTTTCTGGGGGAAAATCTCTATTGAACAGTTTAATTCTCCCACTTTAATTGATTTAAGAAGGGAAGAATTAAACTACTTTGACTATGGATATGCTTTGACTGTACATAAGGCACAGGGTAGTCAGGCTAAAAGAGTTGTACTTTTTGAAGAGAGATTTTCTAAAATGGATGACCAAACATATGCAAGATGGTTATATACTGCTGTTACTAGAGCTGAGCAAGAACTGTATATAATTGGGTAGCAATAGGAGGTCTGTCCCCATTTCTTGTGCCTAAAACCTTTATACAATGAGATTACCATTGATTTTTTCTCTTGTTTTTCATTCCAAATGGGATATATTTTTACGCTTGTTTCCGCTTCAAAGCAAAGGTAAAGTCTGTACTATCTATAGACTTTTTCTACTTGAAGGGGGACAGATCTAGGTCTGTCCCTTTACAATCTTTGGGTATATAATTGGGTATGGTAATTAATAAAGCAAAAGATGAAAAATTACTAAGAGAAGCAACTCAGATATCTCTCACTATTCTCAAAAAATTAGGGAAAGATATTAAACCCGGTATTACACCTCTAGAATTAGATCAAAGGGCTGGAATACTTTGTAAGGAGTATGGAGTATCTCCTGCTTTTAAAAGAGTAAGAGGATATGATTTTAATACATGTATTTCTGTTAATGATGTAGCTGTACATGGTATCCCAAAAGAGGTTCCTTTCGAAAAAGGTGATTTAGTATCAATTGATTTTGGAATTATACATAAAGGAATATATACAGATCACTGTTGGACATGGAGTATAGGGGTACCTAGTAAAGAGAATACTAAGTTAATTAAGGCTGGTAGAGAGGCTGTAGAAAGCTGTATACCTTTAGCAATATCAGGTAACTATACAGGAGACTTAGGTAATCAGATGGAGAGTGTAGCTAAAGAGAATGGCTTTAATATTTTAAAAATGTTTGTAGGACACGGTATAGGTAGGACCTTACATGATATCCCTGATATACCTGCATACGGTAAAAAGGGCACAGGATCTCTTCTAGTAGATGGAATGGTCATATGTATAGAGTGTCAGGTAGTTAATGATAATGGGAAGGTGTCATTAGATAAGGATGGTTGGTCTATTAGAACATTGAATGGTGGTATGAGTGTAATGTTTGAATATATGGTTATTGTTGGTAAGGATACTCCTACTGTTTTAACAGATACAAGAGATTGGGATACAGTAATAAAGTAGAACCCCCTATAGTAAATATGGTATAATGTATATATAGGTTAGATACCTATATTTTCTTTTTTGTTTTAATACATTTAAGAGACTCGCTCGTTAAAAAGATCTATTCTATTTAGTCCCACAGGGTCGTCTATATCTCCTCTTTATCTATTTTAAAGATGAAGTATGGACAACCCACAATGTGGGATTAAAAAAAAGGAGAAGAAATGGAAAAAACAAAAGTTAAAGTGTCGAAAGACCAGATTAAATTTGCAGTTATCGTTTTAGCTGTAATTGGGCTCCTTATTGGAGTAATCTGGTACGATTCTTTCCAAGCCAAAAATTTAATTCTTGGTTTGAAAGATGGTGAGTCTGCTCTTTCGAGCATGACACAATACCAAAATCTGCCCTGGAATAGCTCCGAGTATAGGCTCAGAGCTGTAATTTTTTGTGGAGGTCATAAGATCTTCATAGAAACTGGGACAAAGTTTTCAAGTTCGGATTTCCAGGGATGTGGGTACTCTCTAGCGGAGGATATCCAGATCGAAATTCGAGCAGATATATGGAAAGGAAAGGGTTTTTTTGCCTTCATTCCAATAGAATAGATCTAGAGGAGGGTGTCCTTAATATGCATTATTGCATTCGATACCCTCCTCTATATCTTCTTTATTTGTTTTAATACATTTAAGAAGATTGCTCTTTAAAAAGGCCTATTTATACACTTTTTCATTTATTAATATCAACATAGAGATATCTATATATTTTAGATATTTGTAGGTTGGTATTAAAACCCAGAAATGGAATTTATGAAAAAGGAGAAGAAAATGGAATTCATAATAGTTGTACCCCTAATATTGAGGATATTGGGTTCTATCCTTGGTCTCAAGACCGTGGATTGGTCAATGGAAGAGAAGCTTACAAGCTTTTACCTGCCTATACTAGGTGGAATTATAGCTTTAAGTCTGCTTATCTTCAAATTATTTGATATTGAGATAGTTACTATCTCATTCATACTCTTAGAAGTATTCCTCTCCCTTTTTCCAGGGAAAGGGTTAAAGCTGAATTTAGGTTCAGCCATAATACTTCTGATTTGTTACCTTGGATATATAGGTAATAAATAGGTCTTTAGGAGGTCTCTAGTTAGCTTTCATGCTAAACATTTGCTTAATTGCAATGTACTAGAGACCCCTTAGATTCCCTTGTACATCTCCTCTAATATCGGTAATATCTGTTTCTTTCTACTTACTACATTAGGAAGTAATACCCTGTTATCTATTACTTTCATATTCAATACCCCTTCTAGTAGTGATATATCCTCTCCAACCACTAATAACTTACATTCTTTTTTGTTTAAGTCTGTTAACATAACTAATCTTAAATTAAGAGGATGAATACTGTTCATTCTTTTTAGTTCTTCAATAAGGTCATCTTCATTTAATATCCCATTGTTTAATGTCTCTACTTGAGATATTGCTACTCTTGTTTCCCCTACTTCTACCTCCTTAATATCCATTTCAATAATTTGTTTAGGATCGAGTGTATTCCAAATATCTTTTTTACTAAATATCTCATTAGAATACTCCTGAATATCCCCTACGTTACATATCTCATTTAATCTGTCAACCATATCTATATCTAACTGTATAGTGGTAGGAGATTTCAAACCTAATGTATCATCTAATATTGCATTAAGTAATATACAAGCAATATCTTTAGGAATTTGAATGCTAGAATTAAAGAATTTCTCTGATATTAATGTAGATGTACTACCACAAGGTCTAATTGTAATATGTTTAGGTAAAATATCTTCTAGCTTTACATCATGATGATCTATTACCTCCAAGATATTAGCATTCTCCCATCCCTTTGCTCTGTTTTCTGGATATGTATGATCTACTAGTACAATATTCATACCTGAGATATCTGGTATATATTGTGGTTTTGGTATCTTGTATTTTTCTAATACCCACTCTGTTAGGGGATTAATACTACCACATCTAATGGGTATGTAATTAAACATACCTTGAGAGTGTTTGTATCTTACGTAAGCAATAGAAGAAGCAATTGAGTCTAAATCTGGATTAGTATGACCAATCACATATATTTTTCCTTTTAATGTATTCATATGGCGGTAGTAAAATATTAACAGGTATATATTAAAATTAATAGATTACTTGACAGGTATGATAAAATGGAGAAGATAATTTGGAGAGATATATAAATATGCCAGACACATTAAACAAAATATATGATATTGCAATTATAGGAAGCGGTCCTGCTGGTTTTAGTGCTAGTATATATGCTAGTAGATACAAGTTAAGTAATATTGTATTTGGTAGTTTAATAGGGGGCACTATTACAGAAGCACATAAAGTATGTAACTATCCTGGTGTAAAGGATATCTCAGGCTTAGAGTTAGGTATGAACTTCTACGAGCAAGCTAAAGAGTTAGGAGCAGAGCACTCACCTGAGCACATTACTGATATTAAAAAAGAAGGAGAAATATTTGTTTTAACTACTCAAAGTAAGAAGGTATATAAAGCGAAGAGTGTAATACTTAGTATTGGGACAAATAGGAATAAATTAAATCTTTCGAACGAGGATTACTATCTTGGTAAGGGTCTTTCATACTGTGCTACCTGTGATGCTATGTTTTACAAAGGTAAGACTGTTGCTGTTGTAGGTGGTAGTAATGCTGCCATTATGGCTGCTTCAATGCTTTCAGAGATTGCTAAGAAGGTATATATAATATATAGGGGAACTGAGTTAAGGGGTGAGCCAGTATGGATAGATGAGGTGAATAAGAAAGAGAATGTTGAGGTAATATTTACCACTGTAGTAATAGGTTTAGAGGGTGAGAATAAGTTAGAGAGAATTAAGCTCTCAAGGAAATATAATGGGTCTGAGTACATAGATGTTGATGGAGTATTTGTTGAAATTGGTTCTGTTCCTAATATTGATTTAGCAAATATGTTAGGTGTGCAGCTAGATGATAAGAAATATATTAAGGTTAATGAGGATCAGAGTACCTCTGTTAAGGGCGTATGGGCTGCAGGGGATTGTACAAGTGCTTCCAATAGGTTTAGACAGGTTGTTACTGCTGCAAGTGAGGGGGCAATAGCGGCTAATTCAATATTTGGATACATTAGAGAGGGGCAGAAAGGTCCAGAGATTTATTAATTTCTTTTAGAATTAACAAAATCTACCCACTCTTGTAAATAGTTTGAACTAGACCATATCTTCTCTTTCCCTACTCCATACTCAATATGTCCTCCATATGATTCTATTAAATCTGCTTCTACCTTTAATCCACTATTTGGGTCATTCCTATCCTTATCATTTCTATCCCCTCCTTTAGTAAATACGTCTGGTCTAATTATCTCAAGTACTTCTGCACAGTTGGTAGCTTTAGGGTTTTCGTGTATTACAACATAGTCTACTCCCTTAATAGCGTCTACTATTTCTGCTCTGTCTGTTGCTGGTATAAAGGGTTTTCCTTTTTTATTAATAGCCCTACTGTCTCCATCAATAATTACGATTAAGATATCTCCAAACTTTTTAGATTCTAGTAAGCACGATATGTGTCCAGGGTGTATAGGGTCAAAATATCCTGATGTACAAACAATCTTTTTACCTTTAAGTTCAGTTTCTTTTAACTTTTGGAACTGTTCTAGGTCTAATATCATATTTATATAATTAAAACTTATTTATCATTTAACCAATTAAGGTAATATTTTGCAATATATATAATGAATAGATATATAGTAGGATATTTTGCAACCCCTAGTATATATTACATATCTCAGATACCACATATTGTAGGCGATAACTCATATTTTAGTAACTACAGGCCTTTGACGAACACAATATCTTGCGATACTCTTGGTTACTAAATACAACGGGTTGTATATATGAGGTGTCCATACTGTGCATGTACTACATCAAAAGTAGTAGATAAAAGGGATAATACTGATGATTTCTCTACTAGAAGGAGAAGACAGTGTCTAAGATGCGGTAGACGATATACCACATATGAGAGGATAGAGAAGGTTGAGATTGTTGTAATTAAAAAGGATGGCTCTTTTGAGAACTTTGATTGCGAGAAATTAAGAAAGGGTATTAAGAAAGCTGTTGATTTGGAAAAGATTAATGAGCAAGAGATTGATGAGTTTTGTGAAGTAGTAAGTAGAAAAGCAATGATTA
>CAYSEU010000007.1:1042-10459 GCA_964430365.1 uncultured Candidatus Saccharibacteria bacterium | reverse complement strand
CTGTAGACATAGGGAACATGGTATTAGATTGGTTAAAGACTCTAGATCCTTTAGCATATATGAGATTTGCATCTGTGTATAAGGATTTTGAAAATGTAAAAGATTTGAAAAAAGAATTAGAGAATATAATTTAAATATACTAGTAAAACTGCCATGTTACGTACAAAAGAGAGCAAAGAGATTACATTCAAAGTAAAAAAAAGAGATGGTAGGTTAGTTAAGTTTGATCAAGAGAGAATTACATCAGCCATATTTAAAGCAGCAGAGAGTGTTGGTGGTGATGATAGGGATAGGGCTAAAAAGGTTTCAGATGAGGTTGTAAAGAGGTTAACTGAGAGATATGAGGATGTTAAAGAGGTCAGTACAGAACAGATAGCTGATGTTGTAAGGGAGACTTTAAAGGATATGGGGCATGGTAAGACCGCTATTGCACTAGATTTGTTTGTAAGTTTAAGAAACAAGGTTAAAAATATTAAGTCATTAATCGATGCTGAGGAGTTAGTAAGGGGATATATTGGTGAAGAGGATTGGAGAGTTAAGGAAAATAGTAATATGGCATACTCTTGGCAAGGACTTAATAATCATATATCTTCATCTGTACAGGCTAATTATTGGTTGTACAGTACATATCCTAAATATATCTCTAATGCTCATATTAATGCTGATTTACATATACATGATTTAGGTATGTTAGCTACATACTGTTGTGGATGGGATTTAAAGGACTTACTTCTAAAGGGCTTTACAGGTGTACCTGGGAAGATCTCATCTGCTCCTGCTAAGCACTTTGGTGTAGCATTGGGTCAATGTGTTAATTACCTATATACTCTTCAGCATGAGGCTGCAGGGGCTCAGGCTTTTTCAAGTTTTGATACCCTACTTGCTCCTTTCATTAGTTATGACAAACTAACATACGAGGAGGTCAAGCAAAAGATACAGGAATTTATGTTTAATATGAATGTACCTACTAGAGTAGGATGCCAGACTCCTTTTACTAATATTACTATGGATTTAGTTCCTCATGGTATGTTAGCTAAGGAGAATGTAATTATTGGTGGTAAGCCTCAAAAGGAAAAGTATGGTGATTTCCAAAAAGAGATGGATATGTTAAATAAGGCATTTTGTGAAGTAATGATGGAGGGGGATGCTCAGGGGAGATTGTTCTCCTACCCTATTCCTACATACAATCTAACTAAAGACTTTGATTGGGACAACCCTAAGTATGAATTCCTTTGGGAGATGACATCTAAGTATGGTATTCCTTACTTCTCCAACTTTATTAACTCCGATATGAGTCCTGATGATGCGAGATCTATGTGTTGCAGATTAAGATTGGATAATAGGGAGCTTAGGAAGAGAGGTGGTGGCCTATTTGGTGCTAATCCTCTAACGGGTAGTATTGGTGTTGTTACTCTAAATATGCCTAGGATTGGGTATTTAGCAAAGGATAAGAAGGATTTTCTTAAGAGGGTAGATAAATTAATGGATATTGCTAAGGAGAGTCTAGTTATTAAAAGGAAATTAATAGAGAGTTATATGGATAGAGGCTTGTATCCATACTCTAAATTCTATTTAGCTGATGTTAAAGAAAGATTTGGGGAGTATTTCAAAAACCATTTTAATACAATAGGGATATTAGGTCTTAATGAGGCTATGATTAATTTCTTAGGGAAAGGGAAGGATCTTACATCTAAGAAAGGCCAAGTATTTGGTTTACAGGTTATGGATCATATGAGAGAGAAATTAATGACATATCAACAGGAAACTAATCAACTATTTAACTTAGAGGCTACTCCTGCTGAGAGTACAACGTATAGGTTTGCTAAAGCAGATAAGAAGAAGTATGGAGAAAAGATTATAGCTGCCTCTGATGTAGGTTTAAAGAGAGGTAATGCCCCCTACTATACCAACTCCTCTCAGTTACCTGTCAACTTTACAGATGACATATTTGAGGCCCTAGATTTACAAGATGATTTTCAGTGTATGTATACGGGTGGTACAGTACTTCATGTATTCCTAGGGGAGAGAATGCCTTCTACACAAAGTGTTAAACATTTGGTTAGAAAGATAGCTGAAAATTATAAATTACCATATTTTTCAATTACACCTACCTTTAGTATTTGTCCTAAGCATGGGTATATTGCAGGTGAACACGCATACTGTCCAAAGTGTGATGCAGAGAGTGGGTATATAGATGGAATGCCGTTTAAAGAAATTATTTAATATTTTACTGTCCATATAATGACAAAAAAAGAGAAGCCAGTTTTAAGGCAAAAGTGTGAAATCTACTCAAGAGTAGTAGGATATATAAGACCTATTAATCAATGGAATCCAGGTAAGCAATCTGAATTTGGTGATAGGGTTACCTTTCACTCATAGATGATAATAGCTGGATTTCAAAAATCTACTCTACTGGATTATCCAGGTAAGGTTGCAGCATTGATATTTACATATGGGTGTAACTTAAGGTGTGCATACTGTCATAATCCTGAATTAGTAATACAACCGTGTAGACCTTCTTCAATTATCCAAGAAGATTATATACTAAAGTATCTTAAACAAAGAAAGAACCTATTAGATGCTGTAGTTATTACTGGTGGTGAACCCACTCTACAAAAAGATTTAATACCTTTTATGCAAAAGATTAAGGATATTGGATATCTACTTAAATTAGATACCAATGGTACTAATCCTAAGATTGTAAAAAAGATTCTAGATTTAGGTATAGTGGATTACTGGGCTATGGATGTAAAGTATGAAAAAGAGCTATATATCCAAAAGTTAGAGAAAAATATTGATTACGAAGAGATAGAGAAGAGTATTAACCTATTAAAAAAGTACGCTAAAGATTACGAATTTAGAACAACATATGTTAAAGGTATACATACAATTGACTCTGCTAAAGGTATAGGTGAGTTAATAGATGGAAGTAAGAGATATTACATACAAAATTTTAGACCAGGAAAAACAATAGATCCTACTTTAAATAACCAAAACTCATTTACTACAAAAGAGTTAGAGGAATTTAAAAAGATAATAGATGAGTATGTTGAAGATGTACAGATTAGATATTAGGATTCTCTAGGACCTTAATCACCTTCCCATTTATCATAGAATCACTATTTACATCCAAATATATTGGTTTATGTATTGGATTACTTGATTGAGGGTAAAGAATTACTACATCATCTTCCTTTCTAATATTTTTTACAGTAGCGCATCCATCTACAATAGCGACTACAACATCACCATTCTCAAAGTCTGAATCTCTTTGTACAACTAAGTAGTGTCCCTCTTCTAATTTCTTTCCATTTAAATCTCTCATATTCATTGAATCACCCTTAATTATTAACCCAAAAAGATTTTTACTATTCCCTACTAAACTCCTATCTGCCTGAAGTGTACCTAAGCTTTGTTCCTGGGCAAGTACCA
The DNA here is from genome assembly GCA_964430365.1 of uncultured Candidatus Saccharibacteria bacterium. Taxonomy (GTDB): domain Bacteria; phylum Patescibacteriota; class Dojkabacteria; order SC72; family SC72; genus JAVEVH01. Next base: position 7,027 of record CAYSEU010000007.1, on the reverse strand, counting down.
TAGGAGTACCTGCGTTAGCATACCCTAATATAGGTATACCTACTAAATATTCATATACCTCTTCTTCGTCTTCATCAGCAACAATTTGAATTCCTCTTGCTTCACTAGTCCTAATTATATATCCTTTTCTTTCTAATGCCTCTAGATGCCCTACAACGCCTCTCTTAGTAGATATATTGAGAAGAGTTTGTAATTCTGTTAATGATGGTGCATATCCATTATCTAAGAAAAAATTCCTAACAATTCTTAATACATTCTCCTGCTTTTCAGTTAATTTCTCATCCATATCACTAGTATACTTAATTTAATATTACAGTATACCATACTTAGTATACCCTTCAACTACTCATAGTATACTGTTGTACCTGTTTCTAATTTCTGTATATACTATATTAATAACTTATTTTAATCTATATATTTATGGATGAGGAGAAAAAAGCTAAGAAGATATATACTCTAGAAGAGATTAAGTTCAATCCTGAGAACTTAACAATGTCTGTTGTAGCTTGTATTCCATTTGTAGGGTTAGTGTTAATGTTTGTAGAGAAGAAGGATCTTTTTGTTAGATATCATGCTACACAGTTTGCATTCTTAAATGCTATATATATACTCGCATTAATTCCAATATTAGGCCCATTACTTTTTGGAATACTTGGTTTAGTATCTATGGTTCTCTTTATCTTAGGTTTGATTAAAACTTCCAAAGGAGAGAGATTTGATATTCCATTTTTGTCAGATTGGGCATTAAAGGTAATGAGTGAGATAGGGTAGTAAATATATATTACTATTAAAACAGAAAGGGGGATTTAACTCCCCCTTTTTATTTCTACTTCATATTCCTTACCTTAGTTCAGGTTGCCAGTTTCCTTGACCCTCAGTTACTCTTACAAAGTATCCTTGTAAGAACTTAATTGGGAAGTCAAAACCGTATTCAATCTCTACTCCGTTTTCTACATCTAATTGGAATCCGTCATATCTTTGTACGTCGGATTCCCAGTTAGTTACATTGTTAGCAGCAAATTTAGGATTCTTAGATGCATTAATACCCTGTATTAAGCTCTTAGCAGTGTACTGTTTAACATTAGTACCATACATACCTATTAGATTCCATCCCTCTGAGAAGAGTATTGGTGCTTGATCTCCATCTTTTTCATAGAGAATTGGTTGTCCAGAGATTGATATGAGAATATCTCTCTTGGCTTTTATGATATAACCTTGTCCAGGGATAAGTTGGAAATCATTATTGTCATAGACCTCAGTATTCTGCCCTACTACCTTCCAAGATCCATCATATCTAGAAATAGAATAAACAGAATCATTAAATCGATCATTAAGAGCCTTGAGCAATCCTGCTGCTGTTCTATGATTCGATTCTACTGAAACAAATGGTAAGGATACAAAATTATATCCTTCTACTAGCTCATAAGTAAAACTTTGATTAATAGTTGCTATATTTAAAATACTTCCTAATTCGGAAACTTTTTTATCAATTCCTTCATCATATTTGTCATTTTCATTGCTATCAATATATATTTTTATATTTCCATTTGTAGCAATAATATTATCAATAGAGACATCTAAGAAGTACAAGTCCCCCTCATGTTCAAAGATATACTCACCAGGATAAAGCATTGCAATTGAGGAATTTGTCGTATCTATTACATATTCTTTGAATTCTAATTCTGTTTCATCGGCATATGCTTTTTTAACAGGAGAGAATTTGTCAAAGAATAAACTTGAGGAGGGATTCAAATCTTTGGAGCATGTTTCATTATTCTTAATTTTTACATATTGAGGAATACCAAGATATGTATCGACTAAACATGAACAAGATTTATAATCTCCAGATAAAACACATTTCTCACCAGGTTTAATTTTTAAAGTTTTTTCTGCACTAGTCCAATATTGAGTTTTGTCTTCTCCGCTTGTCCAATATTGGGTGTCTTCATTTGTGCAAACTAAAGAGTTACCTATAGGAGTCCAAGTCCCATCACAAGTTCCAGGATCTGAACAAATTCCATATTGATTAAATTTCCCAAATTTTTGCTCAGCAAAACTTAGTACACATCTATCTCCAGTTTTGTTTTGAACACAATCGCCCTCTGAATTTATTCTTCCATTATTAGGATATTGGCTACCACTAACAGTACAAATGGCACTTGCATTAATTTTAGCTGGTGTTTCTTCTGGAATAACTGCTGTTGTTGTACGAGGTTCACAGTATGCTAAGTAATTAATATTTTGTCTTTGACTACCGTATATACATGCGCACCCATTCACATCGTAACACTTCCATCTTACAGTTACACCATCCATAATATGATTATCTCTATCCCCTGTCAGAAGGATACATCTATTCTTAGTATCTACTTTCCCTGGTTCGCCACCTATTAGACATGCATCTCCTGGTGGCATTTTGTCTAAAGAAATTTGTGGAGTTGTTTCACCTATGTTTTGTGTTTTAACACATTTATTATTGCTATCTACCTCTCCTGCAACACCATCGATAACACATGGATCACCAGGTACCATTTTATCTAATGCTATTTCAGGAGTATCATCCACTGGTTCAGGTTCAATTACCTCGGGAGGGTTAACATGACCATCTACAGCATCAGCTGGACATGCTGATCGATCTGAACTTGTGACCCATAATAGATATGCTTCAGTACTATTCCAAGTACATACCTTACATGTAGTTCCCGACATATAAGTAGAACCTTCAACCCCATCTCCTGAGCATTCTGTTTGACTTTGAACTACCTCTTGTACTGCTTGATCTGCAGATTGTTGAGAAGTACACCCCCTTGATTCTAAGACTGCTGGATCGCAATCACAATCTACCCAAGTATAGTCAACACTCTTACCACATCCACAATATGAAATCCACATACAGCCATCTTCCATTGCATTAACTCCTTTAACCACCTCTGAGTTATCAATAGAGCTTTCTATTTTTTGTAGGATTTCAGGATTACCGCTATCATTGGAAGAATTGGGAACATTAAGAACAATCATCTCTGCAGGGGATGAGTTATATGCATATATCTGTTTCTTCCATTGTCCTAAAGGCCCTGCATCAATTAGTACTTCTGCAAAAAGGTTTGCAGGAATACCTTGTTCAAATTTTTCTAGAAAGTTATTACCCTCGCTGTCTACAGCTGTTGAAACATCTATATACCAATTACCTTCATCATTTAAAGCTCCTGATATTAAATTACTTCTTTCCCCTGAGAGTTCTTCCAAATAATTAAAGTATATTACAGCATCTTTTACTGGTATCAAGTCTTCTATTGCTAAATCTTGATTATTAGCATCTTTAACACTACCATATGCAGGAATAGGTGCAGGTACTGATTCAGGGATAGCAGAGGTCTTAACCTTTGAATCACCCTCTATATCAGCTACCTTAGTAAAAAGTAATCCATCTCCAACCATAATTTGATACTCAGTCTCAGGATCTAGATTTCTAATTTCAACATGATGTGTATAGTATTTCCCAATCTCTTCTACTACTACCTCACTAACTATTTCATCTGCAGATACTGCTAAATCTCCTCCCTCTGCAATATTTTCAGAAGTCTTTTGTGAAGAAAGTAGCTCTGCATTTCTATAATCCCTACTATCATATGCGAATTCCTTACCAAAGGAGAATAATGAAAGAGGCATCTTGCTATTAGCATCAACTATTACAGCAAAACCCTTTATTGGTGTCTTTGTAGTCCAACTTACAGTAGTTGAACTAGATGTAATATTAGTAAAATATACATCCTTAGGTTTAATTCTAATATATTCAAATATTAGTAACCCTATTAAAAGAAAAAGTAGGGCAAAAGAAAATATCTTTAAATATTTCTTAACCCTATACATCACAATATATTTGTTATCCATTTAAGATACTCTTGCAATAATATTACTAATTAATATAGTACAGAGGTTTAAAAAAGAGTGCAAGAGATTTAAAGACAGTTGATACAATTGACAAAGATATTTAAATATTACAGAATTAATACACAAATTAATGTATACTTATATATTCTATGAGAGAACTTCGTTTGAAAATTATGCCGATAATAACACTGCTTTTAGTACTCTATCTTCTTGCTATAAGTTCAAATACTTCTAGGAATGACATTCTAATATCTCCTGTTAATGCTCAGTGGGACTTTGGAGAAGACTTTAAACTTAATTCCCTGATTGATTATGTAGCTATTAATAATATTCTAGTAGAAATCCCTATTAATGGAATACTTGATGTTGAGTATAGAGATGTAGTCAAAATTGCTGGATTCGGAAAACCTCTAAGTAATGTAAAAGTGTATGTAGAAGATAAAATATATGAATCTAATGTAGATAAATATGGCAATTGGTCTATACTTTTTTCTGTTTTAGATATGTCAGAAGAATTAACATATATAAGAGCAGAGATATTTAATAAAGATGGAGAGAGACAAGATACTACTCTTTTTGCGATACAAATTGTTAATAATATACAAAAAGAAGAAGATATTACAGAAGAACTCGAAAAAAAAGATTTTAACTTCTTACCTTATTTAGGAGTTTTTTTAATTGCAGGATTATCAGGTACTGTTGGTTGGTTCCTTGGTACTAGAAAGGAAAGATAACATATTAGATATTCTATTAAGATGGTCTTTGAAATTTCGGGAAAGAATCTAAAGGTAATATTGTATACACTATTTATTGGTATTTTTACTATTCTTTTTTCATATTTTTTTTCTATTAATACAAGTAATAAAACGGAGGCACAGACTTGTCCTGATGGTTGCTATTGGAACTCAGGTGTTAGTCACTGTGTTGGATCAGGTGGTTGTGTGCTTAGAGATCCTGTGTGTTCTTGTTATAGTACTGAGACTTGTCTTTCGGGATATTGTTGTGCAAATGGTGTTTGTGTAAGCTGCACCCCTGCTGCTTGTGATGCATACTATACTGAAACAAATACTGGTTGTGCTACAAGTAATAAAACCTGTACTAAACAGTATTGCACAGGTACCTCTTGTGGAACGAATACTAGATATTGCTACCTTGTAGAATATATTCTTACATATAGTGCGGGAACAGGTGGGTACATATCAGGAACAACACCACAAGAGGTATGTCGAGGTAGCAATGGTACTCAGGTTACTGCAGTTGCTAACGCAGGTTATGCCTTTGAGAAATGGAGTGATGATGTTCTGACTGCAAGTAGAACAGATACTGCAGTATATGCTAGTAAAACTGTAACCGCTACCTTTTATCTTTTGAATCAAGCACCAACTGCCCCAACAGGTTTAACAACAGAGACTCTTACTGACCCTATTGGTGTAACAGATACCACACCAGAGTTCCAGGCTACATATAATGACCCAAATACATCTGATACAGCTATCTATTATGAAATAGAGGTTAATACAAATAATACATTTACAGGTACTGTTATGTGGGATTCTGGGCAAGTAGCTATGACAGCTTTAGCACAAGGTACTGTTATGCCCCCTATTTCTTATGCAGGTACTGCTCTTACTTTGAATGGTACAACCTACTATTGGAGGATTAGATTTTGGGATAATGCAGGAGCATTGGGGGCATGGTCTGCAGTTGCTCAATTTACTATGAATACACCCCCGACTGCTCCTACTGTCCCATATACAGAAAATTTAGTTAACCCAACTGGTGTAACAGATACAACACCTGAGTTTAGTGCTCTCTTTCAGGATCCTAATGTAGGAGATACTGGTATAAAATATGAAATAGAGGTTAATACAAATAATACATTTACAGGTACTGTTATGTGGGCTAGTGGTCAACAAGCTATGACATCTACAGCCATAAATGTAAGGAGTCCTCAAATTTCATATGCTGGTACAGCCCTTACTTTAAATGGTACAACCTACTATTGGAGAATTAGGTTTACAGATAGTCATGATACGATAGGGGCATGGTCTGCAGTTGCTCAATTTACTATGAATACACCCCCGACTGCTCCTA
>CAYSEU010000007.1:0-942 GCA_964430365.1 uncultured Candidatus Saccharibacteria bacterium | reverse complement strand
CAGGTTTAACAACAGAGGGACTTACTAACCCTCTTAATGTCTCTGATTTAACCCCTGAATTCAGCTCTTTATTTCAGGATCCAAATACAGGAGATACGGGTAAATATTACCAAATACAGGTTAATACAGCTTCAACATTTGATGGAACAATGATGTGGGATAGTGGGCAGGTGCTTCTGAGTCCTACTATAGCAATAAACTCTAGAAGTCCTGAAATACCATATGGATATACAGACTTAACTGCAAATGGGAATCTTTACTATGTTAGAATGAAATATTGGGATAACTATGACACTGTTGGGGTTTGGAGTTCAGTAGGTTCATTTATAATGCAAAGACAGCCAAGTCCTCCTACTTCGCTTTTAGCAGATGGAAATACAAATCCTCCAGCCATTATTGATGAGACGCCTAATCTTTCTGCAATTTACAATGATGCAAATGCTCATAGTGCAACTGCTTATGAAATAGAGGTTAATACAAACAATACATTTACAGGTACTGTTATGTGGGATACAGGAAAGCTTCCAACCTCTGTAACAGAGGGGAGTAGATCTCCAGATTATACATATGCTGGAGTTGCTCTATCAGAAAACGGTACTACATACTACTGGAGAATTAGGTTTTGGGATACTGATGATTTACAAGGTGATTGGTCTGCAACAAATACATTTGTTTCAAATTTCAATCATCAAACATTTAAAGGCCTTCAACTTAAGGGTTTACAATTAAAATAATATACACATATTCTACTTACTGTGATAAAATCATATGTCATCGGGGAATAGTTCAGATGGCTAGAACGCTGCGTTTGGGACGCAGAGGTCGCAGGTTCAAGTCCTGTTTCCCCGATATTACCTCTTTAGAAATATAGCATCCTGTTTAGTTAAATCTATATCAACACCCTGTACCTCACCATCCTTTTCGCTACTTACCTTTAATGAG
>CAYSEU010000006.1:0-24842 GCA_964430365.1 uncultured Candidatus Saccharibacteria bacterium | reverse complement strand
TGATTAAGAGGATTAACATACTTAAATCTAAAACTATCTCTATGTACATCATATCTAGATACTAAGTCTGAAAAGAATATTGATGATATAAATTTCTTACTTGCTTTTTTACCCTTAAATGTAGGTATATCCTCCCATACAATATTAGGTACCCTATCTATTACATTAGTTAATACAGCTGTCATTATTAAAAATATTTGTACTCTTTCTTTGTATCCTGGTTTTTTAAATTGTTTACCTGTTTTGTAATCGATTATCTCTATTGGACTCTTTGGAAAATTCTTAGGTATACATATTTCATCTACTAATGTAGGTATTTGTATATTACTTTCGTTAAAGTAGAGATTAGTAAGTAAGAATATCTCATTTAGTAATACAGTTTTAGTAGGATTTAATTTCTCACTTTCTTTAAAGGTATCTCTAAAGGTATAGATATCTTTAAGGGGTATTACACCATCTTCCCACATATTTTGTATTGTAGTAGGAGATATACGGTAATATTTATGTTTTTTAGGAGTAAAATCATGACCATTCATTCTCCACTCATTCCAATACGTTTGAGATATATCTAAGGTATCTTGGTTAGGAGAGATATTGGATATATCTTGTATCTTTAGTAGGGCATCGTAATATGTACTGTCTCTTTGTAAGAACGTATATTGGTAGTCTTCATATGTAGGTAGTCTGTTAAAATATTCTGCTCTTTTAAATATCTGTGTAAAGTACTGGAGAGAGTGTAGCTGAGTACCATATATACTCCAGTGTGCATTTTCTAATATTTCTGTTTTAGAGGGTTCTATCTTTGAGTCTAGATCTGTATACGAGGGTTCTTTTCCATCTTTTTTAAAATTGTAATACATTGTAGACAGGTACTCTAATTGAGAGGGGTTAATCCTAGAGCCTGATTTCTTTTCTTTCTTCTCCTCTGTACTACTGTATACACTTGGTACATATTCAGGTAGTAATGGATCTTGTAAAAGTATTGGATCTTTTGACATAGATATAGTAAGAGTATATAGGGTAGGGGAGTAAATGTGAATATATTTATGATATATTTATATATGTACGATTATATATACTTTGATTTAGATGATACTTTGGTTAAGGACAATTCTCAAACAGGTAAATCAGAATTACTTAAGAGTGGATATGACGAGTATGTAAGACTTAGAAAGATGTATCCTCAAACCCCACTTAGATTACTTACTAATAGACCTAAAGAACAGATATCTTTTCCCAATGTATATACCTTTGAGCATATTGTTGGTAAGGAGGATATGGATATGTATGTATTAGAAAACTTGAGAGATATTCCTTGGAAAGTATTTCTTAATCCTAAAAATATATACATATATTTAACAGGTATGTCTCTTTACAGAAGGGGGTTTACATCTAAGGTAATATATCTTTTCTTAAGACATATTTGTAATGGAGAGAAAGTATTAATGATTGATGATGATAGGAGGGTTAGTTTAGTATTCAGATGGTAGTGTAGTGTATGCTACTACCTGTTCTGATTCTATCTCAACTATTTCTTTACCTGTATTTACAGAAAAGATATCTTTCTCTCTTCCTTCTACTACTCCTAACATCTCTTCTCCATCTCTTTCAAAGAGTACGATATCATTTGTATTGAATATACTTTCTTCGCTTAGACACTGATTAAGAGAAAAGAACACTCCTCTTTGTACTTTAGGTTGTAAGTCATCATTTTTAACATATACAGGATGTATACATCCTAGTTGTCCCCATGTTTCTGGTATGTATTGACCTGGTTGTCTTAAAAAGAGGAAATATGTTCCTATTAATATAGTAGCTATTACTAAGGCAACTGCTACTATATTTTGTAAAGCGAAATTCATATATATTTAGTATGTACTTTCTTAATGAGAAAATCAAGAAATTTTACTTAGTATCTCTATAGACCATTTCTTAGCTCTAACTAATTCATCTGGAAGTAGGGGGCCTTTTTCTGCTTTAACAAAAAATCCTTGTGGTTTATCTACTAGTACTCCTCCCTTAGATTCTAATTTTTTTGCTATCTTAGGTGCTGCATACCCTATTACTTTCATTAGTAATTTAAGAGCTGTTTTCTGTTTACTTTCTAAAAACCTAGTATCAAAGGTAGCTATTTTAACACCGTTTAAAGACTCATTAGGAATTCTTTTTAGGAATTCTAATAGTAAGGGTTTAGCAGTACCTCCATGAGTAGGAGATCCAACTATTAGAAGCTGTATATCTTTTAAATCTTGTGTAGTAGCTTTCTCTACAGGTAATATTTTTTTGTCTGGAGATTGTATTCCTTCATATATTGCTTTAGCAATATCTTGGGTATTACCATGAAGGGAATCATATATTATTAAGGTTTTCATATTTACAATATTTTAAATTATTAATTTATATTATCAAATATTGTTTACTTTGGTTGTAAATATCTAAAAGAGAAAAAGGTCGGGATATTGAATATGGTATTAATGTATATACATTAAATATTAAGTCCATATTCTCCGACCTTTTTACACTTTATTTATTCAAAAGTTTTTACCAGTATGACAGGTGCCAATTTTCCCAATAGGGGAATTCGTATATTGCTGCGACTCCAATGATAAGAAGATATGGTATGAGGATTAAAATTCCTGAGGAAATAGTAAAGAGCCATTTTTCTTCAGGTAGTAGAAAGCCCACAAGAGCACTTACTAGAAGTAAGCATGAGAATACTCTGGCCATATTGTAAAATGCCTTATCTCCTTTAAACCGGGAAATAACAATACAAGATATTAAACTGATTACTAAAATGATTATATTGAATACTATCATTTTATTTTCCTCTCTTTTTTGATTTTAGTACCCAAACAAGTAGTACAATATATATGATATTTATTATTGCAATTATCCAATGCTCTGGAATTGGAAAGTTTCCTGACCAATGGGAGTAAATGGATAGTTGCCCGATAAAAATACTTATCCCTATTGTTAATGCGATTAGGAAAGTTTTTTTACTTACCTCCTTAGTAGTACAAAGGCATAACAGCAATACGATATATAGAAATGATTCTGCGAGAAGTATTTCCATTTTTATCCTTTCTGTCTTACAGTGGGTAAAAAGTACAGTATCGTCATTTGTCCAATTATTAAGACAAAGCTTATCCCGATCTTTAAGATAATATTATTGGCGGAATCGAAAACAAACATAATTAGGTTTGTTAATATAAAACTCAAAGCAGTTTGTAGATATCCTCCCTTTCCTCTCTTCTGTTTCTGATGAAGTAATGTAATTATCACCAGGAAAAATGAGAAACTTTGTATTGCAATCTTTAACAAGAAAAGTCCGAAATTTTGTTCTGGTAGCATTTAATTTCTCCTTTCTTTGAGAAATTTCTTTTGAGATTTCCTAAGTTTCCCAGATGAAAATTTATTACATATCTGAAATATTATTATTCCAGTATAAATAATTAAAACTATCAAATGGGTTAATGACTTTAAGAAGGTTGCTGATATTACATTTATTAAAATAAATTGAATAATCAAAACCGTTAAAGCCACGACAGTAGAGAGTATAAATAGACCCTCTTTCGCATTAAAGCGAATGTTTAATAATATGATGAGAACTGTAAAGAGTGCAGAGATTAGTAGAAGTATATATTCAATCATCTTACATACCTTTTATTCCTTTTATCTCTTTCTTCATCTTCTTTACAGACTCTAAGGTAAAGAAAAACAAAGATTGAGAAATATGTTATACCAATTATTGCAGAAACAATTATTTCTTCTAATGGCTTTATATTCTCATTTTGCAGTAGGAGTATCCCTCCAAATAATGTAGCTAATGCTACAAGAATAGAGAAGACACTTACTCCACGACTTTTTATTAAAAGAACATTCATTCTTCCAATAAAGATACAAGCAACAAATGAAAAACCAATTACAATCCAATCAAATGTATTCATTTTCTTCTCCTTTTAACTTTTGAATTTTTAAAGTGCTATACATAACCTAAAGGGTAAACCCTTATAGATACTACTAACAGTAGTAGTTTTTATGTAAGCTGATTATATTACAAAAGAAATATTTATACTATGGGTGTTCTCCTAGGTATAGAAATGATATATTTATATAGAAGGAATGATTTTAAATTAATTATATTAATAAAATAATATATGGATATAGAACAGATAGGGTTAGTTGAGTTACCACAATCAGAGGAACTAGAGGTTGCTACTAGATTGTTTCCCCAACCAAGTACAATGGAAGATGGAAATATCCTTATACAAGAGATGAAAATTAATGGTAAGCTTAGTCCTGATATTGCGTTAATAGATGCCTCTGTAAATACTCCTGTTCAACATTATGATGGAGAGAGTAAGATAACGGATATTTTTTACTCAACTACTGATGATAAACCTGTAGGAGTTATTCTAATGTCTCCAGAAGGAGAGATATCTATGAAGGTATATAATCCTAAGACAGATGGTGGTCAAAGAGGATTTTGTGTAACTAAGGGTTGGAGTATGCAAACAGTTATTCCAGAGGGTACAACATTAAGATTCTTTGATTATCACTCTCCTAAGGGATATACAGAAAAGGAAGGGGAGAAGATGTATGGGGAAACAGTAGTATCTACTGTTACTGATGAAGAGGTATTAGAGAAATTTAAAAAAGCAGAAGGAGAATTACTTAAATATATGGAGGGACTTTTATGACAAAACCTTTTCTAGCAGATGAAAGCAACTATATATTTACAGAGGGTATAGACTATTCTAAAACATCTAAAAGCTCTATTTGGGGAGAAGAGGATTTCTCTACAAAAGAGATGTTAAAGAGATTAGTAAAAAAAGAGAGTAAATGGGTAAACCTTGCATCAGGAGATGGTAGATACAATTCCTTTATTGCAAATATTGCTACTGAAGTAACAGATGTAGATATAGATGAGGGAGCACTACAAAAGCTATATGAAAATACTCCTGAACAGATTAAGAAGAAATTAATACTTAGATCTTTTGATATTGTTAAACCATTTCCTTTAGAAAGTAATAGCTATGATGGAGTATTTAGTTCTGGAACCCTATATCTTTTCCCAGAGGAGGTATTTATTAATATAGCGAAGGAGATATCTAGGATATTAAAAGTAGGGGGATATATAGCTTTAGAATGGGCAATTAATATTAAAAGAGTATCTTCCACAGGTAAATCAGTAGTATTTGGTACTGAACCTTTATATGATAGGGGGAGGAGTATTACTGTTATACATAAAGCTTTCCCAAATTTTGAAATAAAGGTTATAGATGGAGAAAAGATATATTCTGATGAGAGAGAGGCAAATCCTCCATATGAATTCTATTGTGATTCTCTGTTAATAGAAGGGAGAAAAACTATAAGTTAGCTTGATGAATGACATATTCCTGAATCTAAAATTTAATTTCAACATTGATTATGTTAGGATAAATTTGCTATCAAATGCATTCTTAAATAAATGAAACTGATATCTCTAAATATTTTAGGAGGACATAATACAAAAGAGCTGTTGTTATTTATTCGGAGAAATACTGATGTTGACATTTTTTGTTTTCAAGAAGTATTTGATAAAGGAATATGTACTAGACCTGAAATGGAGGGATCTAATATGAATATATTTAGTGAAATTGCTTGCGGATTAAAAGGATATAAAGGATATTTTGCTCCTCATCAAGATAATGAAGAAGGTCTTTCTATATTCGTTAAGAATGTGTTTAATATTGAAGAATACAATGATGTCTTTGTTCATAGAGATAAAAATGCAATGATAAATAATCATGGAGAAGAATTAGGAAGAAATATTCAACATATAATGCTCAAATACAAAGGTAAAAAAATTAACATTATAAATTTTCATGGTTTATGGTCAAAACTAGGAAAGGTTGATACTACTGAAAGAGAATTGCAGTCTATTAAAATTTTAGATTTCTTAAAAATATTAAGAGGAGAGGTAATTTTATGTGGGGATTTTAATCTAATGCCCGACACTTATTCAATAAAGCTATTTAGAGATTATGGATTAAGAGATTTAATAAAGAAATTTAAAATTACTTCGACACGAAGTAGCATGTATAAGGGTGAAGTCAAATATGCAGATTACATCTTTTGTTCAGAAGGATTAGTTATAAAGAACTTTAAAGTTTTTAGTGATGAAGTATCTGATCATTTACCTTTATACTTAGAGTTCTCTGTATAAACAAACTCCGCGAGTAGGACTCGAACCTACAACCAAACGGTTAACAGCCGTTCGCTCTACCATTGAGCTATCGCGGAATAACAGAATTATTATATATATATCCCTCTATTTCTGCAACAATTCTTTCCTTTTATTTAACATCTCTATTAAATAATTAGAACTCTCTACGGTATTAGGAAGATATGTTACCTTCACTAACCTATTGTAATCTGGTATTACCATCTCCTCTGTACTCTTCTTTTTATCTATACCATTTCTAATAGTTAAACCTGTTACTTTAGAATTAATAGCTCTTAATACTTTCTCATCATTCATATCTAAATCCCATATGTTGTATGTATCGTCACTTTCTATTAGGCAGATACTACTCTGAGAACAGAAGACCCTTTCTTTAAGATTATTTTCTCTATTCTTACCAGATAGCTCTACTAATATTTTTGTACTTTGATAATTGTCTTTAGCTATCTTTGTACCTGGAAATCTCTCTACTGCCTTTGTATTCATATCAATATTCTTTTGAGTAAATTGATTCGGATATTCATCTAATAGTTGATCAGGGGAAGCAATTGCTAAATATTCATGGGGACTATTTAAAAATGTTGTTTCAATCTTATCCATGATTAATTAGATATAGAAGTTAATATTAATATAATATATCAATATTTTATTCTAATCTACTTACTCTCTCATCTAGTATACATTTTAATACCTCTGAAGCTCTCTTTTGAGAATAGGGTAGTATTCTTAAAAAGTATGTCTGATTATCAGATCTAAACTCTTTTACAAGATTTTTAATGTCATCTGTATTACTATTTTCTTCTACCATTTTATCTAATCTGGTTAATAACCTCTTATCTTCTTCGCTGTTTAAATCAATTTCCCATATCCTTTCTCTGTCTAAAGAAGCTACTCCTACAAACCCAGAGGGGGTTATAATAAATCTAAAGACATCTGGTTCATCAAAGGTGGGTATTTCTAAATAGTATGGAGTATTGTCGAGGTTCTTCTCTATAAAGAGTTCGTTATACCTTTCTAAGATGTCTTCCTTACTATTAAATAAATCAGAGTATATACTGTTATCTGTTTTATCCATTTGTATTTAGTATTAAGTTATAGGACTATTGTATATACAAAATATCCCAATGTAAAGTTTTGGGTTTTAGTGAGAATAGAGTAGAATATAGTATATATAAATTTATATATTTCTCCCATCATGACCTCAAAAGATATACAAATTACATTTGTAGGTATGGAACCAACTAAAGCATTAAAGAAATATGTGCTAGAGAAGATAGGTAAGTATGAACATCTATGGAAAGAGGCTACAAGTATGGATGTATTTTTAAAAGAGTATGTTAATAGTAGGGGTGTTAAGAATGATTTTAGAGTAGATATTACTGCTAAGTTACCAAATAGTGCAGTAAGAGTAGAAGTAAGTGGAGAGAATATGTATGCAAATATAGATGAAGCATCAGATACCTTGGCTAGAAGATTAAAAAGATATTTAGAAAGAAAAACATATTGGGAGGGAGTAACACCATGGAGAGTATTGGAAGCAGATGCACAGCTTAAGAGTATAGAAGGGGAGTTACATGATACATATGATGACTATGTACCAACTATTGCAGTAAGAAAAAAAATAGAGGATATGAGTCCTCTCGAGGAGGGTGAAGCTATAGAGAGGATGGAGTTACTAGGATATGATCAATTACTTTTTAGAAACAAGAATACAGGAAAGATATCTATGATTTATAAGAGGGTACAAGGTGGATATGGTCTAGTAGAACCAGCAGAGACAGAGATTTAAGTATATGTTACTAAACAAAAAAGGAGGTCTAAGACCTCCTTTTCTTATCTATTTCTATTAACCTATTCTTGTACTACCTCTTCCCCATTACTATTTGCATTACCTATTAGATTGTTAATTATGTTAATAGTTGCACTCAACACTCCATACTTAGGTTTATTTACAGAATTATCCTGTATCTTGTACTCGGAGTAGAGAGACTCTAACCATGTATACTGCGCATTTGAGACCTCTTGTTGAATATATACATCCTTTACATCCTCTTTATACAATTCATAGTCTAACTTCTCACCCTCTTCTAAAGCTGCTGTCTCATTAGGAAATATTGCAGAGCTATACTGTTCAAAGAAAGCTTTTATATCATCATCAGTATATTCTAATGTAGGTTCCAAAAGTTTTGTTGAAAGTAAATCTAACTCTATTTGAGAAAGTAATTCCTCTTCAGTAATATTGTTAGCTACTAATGCTTGTAAGTATGCTTCCTCTCCACCTACACTTGATATGATTTCTTCTAATCGAAGTTGTACCTCTTGCTCCTCTACCTCTACACCAGCCTTCTTAGCTTCTAACTTAATCAATTCCTCATCGATTAACTGTTGTGCTATAGATTGTCCATACTGTTTTTCTAATCTCTCATGGTATACACTTTTAGGTATTCTTGTACCATCTACTACTGCTACACTGTATCCATTATTTAAATACTGGAAGAAGAAATCTATTAATATAAATGCAAGTACTGCTACTAATACCATTAAAAAGATTTTAAAACCTTTCTTAGTAACTAATTTCTTAAAGTCTGGTTTACTAACTTTAAATTTAATTTTATCTAACTTAATTTGGGGCTTTTTTATTGTAAGAGTTTTTTTGGGGGCACTTGTTGTTTTCTCTTTTTTCTTGACTTTTATTTTTGCCATTTGGCTATATTTGATAAATTAAAAATAAACTTATAGTTAAAGCTTATGAAAGTTTATCAGAAAGTTTAGGATTTAGCAAAAATATTATCTTAAATGAAGATAGAAAGATGTTCTGCCGTCATTATGTTTAACAAGTGCATATTTACTTGGATTGGAGGGATCCCAAGTTGCATAGATTCCGTAATAGACTCTTCCGGAAGCGATAGCCCTAATTGGGGCTCCTTCTCCTGTGAGGTATGCTTGATTACCATTGTTTGCAATTAACTTGTTAACAGCAGAACATATCCCTGTTTTTACAGTGTATGTTTGTAGATTTTGGTTTCCTTCTGATAAGGTCACCATATCTATTGCTGCATGTCCTGGATTATTAGCTGGTCTGTAGTACTGAGTAATGTAGGCACCGCGATATGGAACATTATAGGTGCCTTTATTTAACCATCTTCCATTAGTTGTATAGAAGTTTAGGGGATTAACTTTTGTTCCATTTGCTTCTCTAATTTCAAAGTGTAAGTGTGAACCGTATGAACATCCCGTATGTCCTTGGTATCCAATAATTGTTTGACCCCCTATCACAGGCGAACCGCTACCCAATAGACCTTGATTGAAAAGCTGTAAGGCGACATCAGAGATTACATCATCAGTATCATTTATTACTTTCGTAATAGCATCTAACTGTTTTTTAAAATCAGCCTCCCTTTGTAAAGACTCAGCTAATAAACTGTCTTTTTCTACTCTCTGTTGATCCAATATTTTCTTCTCTTCAAGTAGTTTCACCTTTTCTTCCTCTATTTCATTTCTCTTTATTTGTAATTCTGCCTTCTGTGAAGCAAGGAGTAATTCTTCATCTTCTAGCAATTGTGTTTTATCACTAAATTGTATTAATGAGTTCCTATCCTTAACTCTAGTTTCTATTAAATACTTAGTCTTTCTTAGTACCTCATCAAAGTTTTTAACATCCATAAATAGTTCGAAGGTACCCACAAAGGAATATTTGTATGATTCTGTAACTCTCTGATTTACTGTCTCTTTTAATATATTAATCTCTTGTGTCAGAAGACTTAAATCATCTTCTTTTTCTTGTATTTCTTTAGAAAGTAAACTAATCTCTATATCCTGAGCAGTGATTTCCATATGTAGAGTTTTAATAACTTCTTCATTTTGAGCTATCTGAGTAGTTAGATATGAAAGTTTCTGACTTAGAGAGAGCTGTTGATAGTCTTCATCCTTTAATCTTTTCTCTAAGGTACCCTGACTACTCTCTAACTTCTGTAATTCTTTCTGTAAACAGAGATATCTCTCTTGTATATTCATACTCTCTGGACATGCTTCTGCAGCACTAATATCACTCTTAAAAGGGGAGAGGAAAGAAGTGAGTACAATTATTCCTATTGTTACTAATACTAATATCTTTTTCATCTATTCATCTCTTAAATATTTTCTAACTGCACTTAGACTACTAAAGAATCCAAAAAGAGATCCTACTATTAAGTGTAACAAGACAAAGATTAAAATGAAAGTTATATTTATTTCAGCTAGGAATGGTAATTTAACATCTAGTAGGAATTGTTCTACCCAGAAAGAGAAATCAGTACCCTTACTATAATCTATTAATGTATACCAAGGTACTATTATTAATAGAGAAGATATTAAACCTCCTAGTAAACCATATAAGGTACCCTCCAAAAGGAATGGTGTCCTTATGAACTTATCAGGACTACCTACTAAGTGCATAATTTGTATTTCTTCTTGATGTAGTTTTATATTAAATCCAATAGTTACCCTTATTAAAGATACTGTTACTAAGGCCATTGCAGTTATTAATATCGCAGAACCAACCTTAACAATTCTAGAGAGAGTTCTCATGTTATCAACTACATCTTTAAAATACATTACTTCATCTACAGAAGCATTTGTTTCTTTAGCCTTATTAATATTATCAATTACTTGAAGTAAGGAATCTATATCCTTAGCTCTAATTTCTAAACTAGCAGGTAAGGAATCTGCGGTAACAGTAGATATTAAATCTGGATTATCAGCAAAATCCTCCCTATATATCTCTAGTGCCTCATCTTGTGATACATACTCTATCTCTTCTACTAACTCCTTATTATTTATTACATCTCTAAAAGCAAATATCTCTTCTTCTGTAGTTGCTTTTTTAAAGAAAACAATAACTTGGGCTTTCTGTTCGTAGTAATCTGTAGATTTTTGGATAAGGATGGATGCAGATACAAATACGGATGAGAGTGTAAATACTATTGTAGAAACTAATATGGTAGAGAGTGTTAACCACTTATTTCTTTTAATATTCTTTTTAGTAACGGCAAATACCCTTGTAGTATTCATTATGATTTTTTACTTAAATATTTCTTAACAAAAGAAGTTAACTCCTTATGTTCTTTTTTAGTTAATTTCATATTTCTTAAATCTCCCTCTGTAATATTTAGAAGTATTTCTGGTTCTGTAATAGCGAATTTTTTAAATTTCTTCTTAATTGACTTATTTAAGGATTTAAACTCAGGAGAGAGTTCTCTTTCTTTTTTTTCGGGTTTACTTTCTTTCTTTTCTTCTTTTACTATTTCTAGGTTAGGTTCCTCTACCTTTTTCTCTTCCTTAACTTCTACTTTCTTATTTACTATGTTATTTAGGTCAATATCTTTTGGTTGAGTATCTGAGTTAAGTCTTCCATCTTTAATATTAATGGTTCTATTTTTAGTACCGTTAATTAAATTAAAGTCATGGGATATTACCATTACGGTAGTACCATTCTTATTAATAGTTTTTAATATCTCTAATATTTGTTTAGCATTATCAGAATCTAAGTTACCAGTTGGTTCGTCAGCTATGAAAAGATCTGGTTTATTGGCTAATGCTCTAGCTATTGCACCTCTTTGTTGTTCTCCTCCTGATAGCTCTTGTGGGAAGAGATTTTTTCTTTCACGAAGGCCTACTAAATCTAGTAAGTAATCTGTGCTATCCTTAATCTCCTTCTTACTCTTATCTAGTATCTCTAGGGCAAACTGTATATTCTCTTCTAAGGTTTTAGTATTAAGTAATTTAATATCTTGAAATACTACCCCTAATTTCTGTCTATATGCTGGAAGTAATCTTCTATTAAGTTTAGGAACCTCTATCTCATTAAAATATATACTACCTGAAGTAGGTACTTCCTCTCTAATTAGTAATCTCATTATTGTTGATTTCCCAGCACCAGATGGACCAACAACATAGCAGAATTCTCCTTCATCTATTCTAAAGGAAACATCTTCTAATGCTATGATATTCTCTTTATATTTTTTAGTTACGGTATTGAATATAACCATGGACAGTATTTTGCAGTTTAAGTTACCGTATATATTACTGTATTCTTAACTGAGCTTCAAGGAGTTCATCTAAGTTCCCATCTAAAACACTTTCTGGATTACTTAGTTCTATACCTGTTCTTAAATCTTTAACCAATTTATATGGATGTAGTATGTAGTTCCTAATCTGATTCCCCCATCCAGCTATCTTATAGTTGCCTTTGATTTCCGAGATTTCTTTTATACGATTTTCTTCTAATATTTTCCATAATTTGCCTTTTAGTATTTGCATAGCTTTCTGCCTGTTTTGTAACTGACTTCTTTCTTGAGAACAGTGTACGGTAATACCTGTAGGTATATGAGTTATCTGTACAGCGGAGGATGTTTTGTTTACATTTTGTCCTCCTGGTCCTCCTGATTTAGTTGCTTTGAACTCTATGTCACTCTCTGGTATCTCAATATCTTTTTCTAAGTTATCTAGTATGGGGATTATCTCTACTCCTGCAAAGGATGTTTGTCTAAGGTTTTGAGAGTTAAAGGGAGAGAGTCTAATTAATCTGTGTGTTCCATGCTCTCTTTTTAATATACCGTAAGCATACTTACCATATATATCTAATGTGATTGTAGATATTCCTACCTCTTGTCCCTTTAGTATGTTAGTTACAGTGTATTTCCACCCCTTTTTCTCAATATACATGGTATACATTCTAAAAAGCATCTCTGCCCAATCATTAGCTTCTGTACCTCCTTGTCCTGAGTGTATGGACATAGTGGCACTACAGTTGTCGTATTTACCAGAGAGAAACTTTAGGGACTCAAATTGAGAGATTTCTTTTTCTAATCTCTCATACTCTTGGGTAAGTAGCTCTTCATCTTCTTTTTTATTTTCTTCTATCAAGGAGAGTAGGGAGTTAATATTTTGTTGAAGTTTAGTGATACTGTCTATTTCATTATTAATATCAGCTATTTGGGCAAGTACATCTTGAGCATGTTTATTATCTTCCCAAAGATTTTCTTTTCTACTTTCTTGTTCAAGGGAACGGAGTATATCTTTTTTAGAATCAATATCTAAAGATTTCGCTATATCATCCACTTTCTGAGCTAGTTCCTCTATATCTCTTTTACTAATTGAGTTCATTCTTGTATATTATACTAATTCTATTTTAAAAAACAGATATATATGTTTGGTCTATTTGGTAGAAAAGATAGTGAGCAAGTAAAAAGAAGGTTAGAAGAAGAAGCAAAGAACTTCTCTGTATTACTCATATTGGATGGATTTGGAGTACATCCAGATCCGGAGGGTAATGCAGTACTGGGGGCTAATACTCCTTTTTTGGATACTGCTTGGACATATGGTAAATCAACACTGATTAATGCTTCAGGTACCTATGTTGGTCTACCCTCTGAAGAGGCAGGTAACTCTGAGGTAGGTCATCTTAACTTGGGTGCAGGGCAGGTTGTATATCAGACTTTACCTATGATTAATGATGCAATATCTACTCATGAATTGGATAGTAATCCAACTTTAAAGGAAGCAATAGAGGAGGTTAAGAGAAGGGGTTCTAATTTACACTTGGGTGGAGTACTTAGTGCAGCAGGTGTACATGGTCATATTAAGCATCTTTTTTCATTAATGGAGCTTTGTAAGGCTCACGGTATTAGCCCATATATCCACGTTATGTTAGATGGTAGAGATACTCCTGCAAAGGATGGGTTTTTGTATTTAAACAAATTAAATGAAAAGATTAAGGAGTTAGGTGTAGGTAAGATTGCTTCTATGCAAGGGAGATTTTATGGAATGGATAGGGATAACAGGTGGGAGAGAATTAAACTGGCATATGATGCTATGGTAGGTATCTCTCAAGAGACTTTTCAAGATCCTGTGGTTGCACTGCAGTCTGCATACTCAAGAAATGAAACCGACCAATTTTTTGTACCAAGAACTAGAGTAGATGCCACTGGTAGACCAGTAGGTCCCATTAGAACAAACGATATATTACTACTTTGGAATTTCAGAGAGGATCGTGCGAGACAGTTAAGTAAAGCATTCATTATGAAAGAGTTTGATAGCTTCGTAAGGAGAGATTACCCTGAGAATTTGTATTTGGTAACTATGACGGGATATGAAGAGAATATTCCAGCTCATGTAATCTTCCCTCCTAAAAAGATTAAGAAGTCTTTAGCAGCATATATTTCTGAGAATGGTTTTAATCAATTACATATCTCTGAGACAGAAAAGAATATGCATGTCACATATTTTTTTAATGGTGGTATTGAGGCTGCTCATAAAGGGGAGGATTTCTTTAATATACCCTCTCCTAAGGTGGATAACTATGCGACGATACCAGAGATGAGTTCTAAGATAATTAGGGATGAAGTAGTAAAAAGAATAAAGGCTATGAGAGAGTACAATTACAAATTCATAGTTATCAATTTAGCTAATCCTGATATGTTGGGACACACTGGAGATTTAAAAGCTACGATAAAGGGAAATGAGATAGTAGATGGTATTGCTGCGGATATTACCAAAGCCACATTGGCTATGGGAGGGGGCATAGTAATTACCGCTGACCATGGTAACTGCGAGACTATGATTAATAGGGTAACCAAGGAGGTAGATATTGCACATACTAATAACCCAGTACCTTTGATGATACTTTCTGATATTAAGGATATTACTGCTGTAGCAGGTAAAAATATTGCTAAGGTTGGAACTGGTCCTAATGCAGCTACGACTGGATTGCTAGCAGATGTAGGTCCTACATGTTTAGGGTTAATTGGCCTTGATGTGCCTGATAGTATGACAGGTGTAGATCTAAGGAGTGTAATCTAGAGTAAGAGAAGTACTAATACAAATATTCCCAGCAGTATTCTATATATACCAAAGAATGATAACCATCTCTCTTTGCTAAATTTCTTAAGTAAAGAAAGAGAAAGGAATGTAAATATCCCTGCTATTAGTATACCCACTATATCAGTACTGTTTAATACTCTCTCAGGAAACTCCTTATATATGGAGTAGAGTGGTGCAGCTAAGAGTAATGGTAACCCAAGTAGGAAGGAGTACTGTATTGCAGTATACTTATTTAATCCAGCAAGCATACCTAATATTGTAGATATTCCTGATCTAGATCCTCCAGGTATTAATGCAAATATTTGTCCTATTCCCATTATTAATGATTGTTTCCAGGATATACTCTTTAAATCCTGTTCTTCTACCTTCTTACTTCTTTCCACTAATATCATTACAATACCCCATCCTATTAATGATATCGCTATTATTAAATTCCCTCTTAATTTATCCTCAATTACGGATTCAAAAAGTAATCCAACTATTCCAGCAGGAATAGTGGAGATTAATATCTTTGTGTAAAAAGAGATATTCTCTTTTTTAAAGATATCTTTAAACAGTATATTCCAGAAATGTAATATTAAAGCAATTGTAGTACCAAGATGTAGTACAGAGAGGAGGTATGTATCCATCTTAATATCTATTAATTGGGCAGTTAGGATTAGGTGTGCACTACTAGATATAGGGAGTAACTCTGTAATACCTTGTTCTATTCCGAGTATTAATACTTTAAGAAATTCCATATTTTTTGTATGCTAGATTATGTACTTATGATATATTCTACTTATATGAATATGAAAAAGAAAGGGCTACTATTTTTACTATTTTTACTTCTTACACTCTCCATACCTAAGGTATATGCATCTGATGCTACTTTTTCTTTTTACCCTAGTAGTGGAATAGTGGAAGATGTTAAGGAGGGGTTTATAGTAGATATATTAATCAATTCTGGAGGATATGAACTTAGTAAAGCAAGGGCCGTTATTAAGTTTGATCCCTCTGTTATACAGCTTAGAAAAGCTATGAAGAATAATGCTCTTTTTGAGGAATGGCCATTAGATCAAAGTACTACAGACAACAGTAAGGGGGTTGTAATGCTAACGGGCATAACTTCTTCGGAAGGTTTAGTACCATATTACAAAACAGCGACTTCTTCGGACATATTTGCTAGATTAGAATTTGATATTGTAGAGGAGAGTAGTAGTAAATTGGTTTTAAGCTTTGAGTATTCGGGTGAAGATGAGCTTTTTCAATCAGTATTAATATCTTCTGGTAAAGATAATCAGAATGTATTACTTTCACAACCAGAGTCTGCAACCTTTGAAATAGAGGAGGATGTAGTACCTAGTACAGCGATAGATATGAATATATTAGGTGTCGGTATTGGTATACTACTAATACTTGTTGGTGGTTTTGTACGAGGTAGTAGTGTAAATTTGTCTAAACAGAAGAGAGGTACAGTTGTTTTAGAGAATTAGTATCTCTTCTGTTATTGATTACAAGTGTGATATTTGATATCATTTTTAAGCACTTTAATATGCCGAGATAGCTCAGCTGGTAGAGCATCTGTCTGAAGAACAGGGGGTCCCCAGTTCAAATCTGGGTCTCGGCACCATGCGAGAGTAGTTCAGTTGGCTAGAACGACACATTGCCAATGTGTAGGTCGCGGGTTCGAACCCCGTCTCTCGCTCCATTACCTATTGATTAATGTGTGTATATATTCCCCTATCCTTTTTCTCTGTTTATAACCTACTGCTGCAAATATATATCCTAAGGTAATTAATACTAACCACTTATCTACCATACTTATAAAGTCCTTAATAGATTCTATATCACTATCTACCTTAGATCCCAAGAATGCTATTAAAAATGCATATATAAAACCACCTACGAATACGGCTATTGAGTAAGAAAGGATATTTACTTTTAAAAATCCTGCAGCTAAACTAGCTACTATCCTTAACCAAGGTACTAATCTAGTAATTAGTACATACACAAAACTTCTCTTTAAAATCTTTCTTTTACTTACTTCCACTCTCTTGCTATCTATTCTTAGGAATCTTCCATTACCATCTAACCATCGATAAAGGTTATCTTCTTTAAAAAGATATCCAAGTAAATATGTAAGGTATGAACCTACTAAACCACCTGTAGCTGATACTAGAGATATTATCCATATATTAGCTTTATGAGTAGTTGCCAATATTGCTATCACTATCTCCATTGGGAATATACCTAATGAAGAGATGAATAGGCCTTTGTACTGCCAATCTACTAATAGTTCTAAAGATTTTGATATTAATATATCGAACATATATATTGAATATATCAAATATTAAATATTGTGTGTACTTCTTTAAAAATTTCTATATCTAGGATAAACTTAGATATGAGTAATTCGGTACTAAATAGGATTAAAAGATTTCCATTGGTAATATTTCTTAGGAAGATATCTCCGATATTAATATTTTTAGCAATATTAGGTGTTACTCTGTTGATAGGGGTATGGGATATTAAAGATTTTAAATACAGTAATTCCAAATTTATAAATGTAAGTGAAGAGCAATTAGGTTTGTATATACAGCCCTTTTTGGGTAAGAACATCTTTCTTGTAGATCCTTCCGACATTGAAAATGAGATTAAAAATAGTAATGGGTATATATCTGAGGTATATGCTAAAAAGATATTACCAAATAAGATAGAGATATCTTTTGAGGAGTATGAAGTTAGATACACAGGATACTCTTCTAATGTATGTCATTTCTTTTCTAAAGAGGGAATTAGGTTAGAAGAGATATGTAAAGAGTGTGAGAGTGAGTGTATGGAGTATTCAACCTCTTTAGAAAGTATATATGTATCTTCAGAGAGTGTTTTAGAGAGTGGTAAGTTACTTATATATAGGGAGGAATTTGATAAGATATCTAGATTATTATCTAAGTTTGGTTATGATATTAAAGATATAAATATTGTAAAAGGAATGGCAACTATTATGGATAGAGAAGGCCATAACTTTATATTTGATATTTCAAATGATTTAGATGTACAGCTTTCTAGAATGTATTTAGTAGGGGAAAAAATCAATGAACAAGAGATTAATTTCAAAAGTTTAGACCTTAGATTTGAGAGACCTGTAATGAAACTGAAGTAATATTTAAGTTGACATATTACAATTACTTTGTAAAAATTGATTAGTTCTTGCTAATTACATATTTTTTGACTATATTATATATACAAACAGGTTCCTTATTTAAAGTAATATTTGACTGCCTTAAACAAAAATGGCACGGAATACAATAACAGCAATAGATGTAGGTTCATCTAAAATTACTACAGTAATATCTTCTATAGAAGATGGTCAATCACCCTCAGTAATTGGAGTTTGTTCCCATCCGAGTAAGGGTATTAAAAAGGGTGTAGTAGTTAATATCGATGATGCTACCAATGCAATATCTGAGAGTGTTATGGCTGCTGAAAGAATGGCAGGTATAACGGTATCAGATGTATATGTCTCTATCAACGGTGAATTAGTTACTAGCTTAAACAATAAGGGTGTAGTTGCTGTAGCTAGTTCAGAGATTACAATAGATGATACATATCGAGCAATTGAGAATGCTCGTACACTTTCTTTACCTGATAATTTAAATCCAATACATATAATTCCTAGAGAGTTTGTAGTGGATAATCAGGGTGGTATTAAATATCCGATTGGTATGAGTGGTAATAGATTAGAGGTAGAGACACATATCATTACTGCTCCTAATTCGTATTGGCAGAATATTAAGAAATGTGTTGAACAGTTAGGATTAAATGTGTTTGATGTTGTATTTACAGGTTGGGCTTCTGCCCTTTCTGTTTTAACAGATACGGAAAAAGAATTAGGTGTAACTCTCTTAGATATTGGAGCGGGTACTACGAGTATAGCCATATTCCAAGAGGGAGCTATAATCTATAGTGGAACCATACCTTTGGGAGGTGTAAATATTACTAGTGATATTGCAATTGGTCTTCAGGTATCTTTAGAGGATGCTGAGAAGATTAAAGTACATATGATAGATTTGTATGAGAGTAGAGCTAAGGGTAAGAAACTCTCTTCGGATTCTACACCTGCTTTACTTAGAAGGGTAGAAGAGGAGGAGCCTAAGCTTAAAAAGGGAGATGAGATTGACTTGGCTATATTGGATATTCCTGGTAAGAAAGTATCAAAAGAGATGTTAAAGAGTATTGTAGAGGCTAGGTGTGAAGAGATATTTGATTTAGCGAAAGAGAATGTTGAAAGAGCAGGATTTAAAATTAATATGCCTGCTGGAATTGTACTTACTGGAGGGTCCTCACTACTAAAAGATTTATCTAAATTCACTCAGGGTGTATTTGGTGTAGCCTCAAGAGTGGGCTACCCTTCAGGGTTAGGTGGAATGATTGAAGAGATATCTGATCCGTCATTTGCATGTGTACAGGGATTGATTAAGCATGCTTTGGAAGATGAGATAGATACTGAGACAACAAAAGGTAAAGGTAAGAGTGGAAGTTTTAAGAATAGAGTAGTAGAATGGTTAAAGTCATTAGTTCCGTAAACTGCCTAGATATAATTTAATGTTTAAGGACAGTTATGCCGTTAATAACAACAAATGTAGATCCTGTAGCTAAAATTAAAGTTGTAGGTATTGGTGGAGGTGGTTGTAATGCCATTAATACAATGATTTCGGATTATGAAATACCGGGTGTAGAGTTTATGGCATTTAATACAGATGCACAGACATTAAAGCTTTCTAAAGCACCTATAACATTACAGTTAGGTGAAAATTTGACTAAAGGTTTGGGAGTTGGTGGTAACCAGGAATTAGGTGCACAATCAGCAGAAGAGAGTTTAGATGAAATACAAGAGCACCTAGATGGTGCTGATATGGTCTTTATCACAGCAGGGATGGGTGGAGGAACTGGTACTGGTGCTGCTCCAATTATCGCAGGTGTTGCTAAAAATATGGGTGCCTTGACAGTAGCTGTTGTTACGAAGCCATTCGATTTTGAAGGTAATAGGAGAAGAGAGATAGCCGAGGAGGGTATAGATTCTTTAAGGGATAAGGTGGACACATTAATTGTAGTTCCCAATCAAAGATTACTAGAGATTACTGATGCTAAGATGTCCTTTATTGATGCAATGAAGATGGTAGACTCAGTACTTGCCGAGGGTGTAAACAGTATTTCCAATTTAATTAGTCAAACAGGATACATTAATGCAGATTTTAATGATGCTAAATCAGTCATGTTAAATGCAGGTACTGCTTTAATGGGTATAGGTAGAGCAAGTGGAGAGAAGAGAGCTGAATTAGCAGCAAGAGCAGCTACTACAAGTCCACTTTTAGATATGTCTATTGAGGGAGCAACTGGAGTACTTTACAATATTGTTGGTTCTGATTTAACTCTTCCTGAAATTAGTATGGTATCTGAATTAATACAAGAAGCAGTAGATCCTTCCGCTAATATTAAATTTGGGGCTCAAATTGATCCATCTTTAGGAGATGAAATTATCATTACAATCGTTGCTACTGGTTTTGATGAAAATAAACAGGTGTTTACTAAAAAGTTGAAGGGAGATGAAGATACGGATGATGCCTTTGGGTTGGGAGGAATATCTGTTAACTCACCTCTTTACAATGAAGAGGAAGAGGAGGAGATTTCTGAAAAGAAAGAGAACTACTTTGAGGAATCAGAGCAGGATGAAATCTCAGTAGAAGAAGAACCAGAAGAGGTCTTTAAAGGCGCGCCTAAGAAAACAGATATTGATATAGAGGATGACTTTGATGATCCTTTAGATAAGCCTGCATTCATGAGAAGAATGTTTCCAGGTAAAAAGAAGTAAGGGTGATATTAGAAGTTAGTGTAAAAACCTCATGTAAAAAATCAGATATATCTCTTAAGGGAGATATGTATTATGCTTGTTTAAAGGATAAGCCTATTCATAATAGTGCTAATATGGAATTAATAGATTTACTTTCATTATATTTCAATGTATCTAAATCTTCTGTTAAGATATTAAGAGGTTTTAAAAGTCGTAAAAAGATAGTTGAGATCTTAGAAGAATGAAATTAGAAAAAAGAAATAAAAAAAATTTTAGAATAGACATATTCATACTCCTCCCTGCTATTCTTTTAAGTTTAATAGGTGTTATAACACTTCTTTCTACTACACTTGGTATAGATGGTGTATTTGAGGATATGGAGATAGTGAATAAACAGATCCTATTTTTAATATTCGGATTCATATCTTACATATTAATATCTTTAGTAGATATATCATTATTTAAACATTGGGAAATTGTATTACCTATATATATAGGTACACTTTTACTACTACTTGCTGTCTTTATATGGGGACCTGAAATAAATGGTGTACAAAGGTGGTTAGTAGTAGGTGGTATACAAATACAACCCTCGGAGATTGCTAAAATTACCGTTATCTTTACAACAGCGTGTGTATTTGGTTTTAAGGATAGGTATAACCAGTGGCTACTACTGTTAATATCTTTTCTTTTAGTACTACCGATTGTAATCCTAATATATTTAGAACCAGCAGGCAGTATGTCCTTACTAACCTTAACCATATGGTTTCTAGTAGCATTTACAGGACTAAGTAATCAGTTAAGAAATACAGTTGCTTTAATATTACTTACTCTTTTTACACTGCCATTCCTACTCATAGCTATTACAGGGAATTGGATATACATCATACTTGGTATAGTGGGTGTGATACTTAGTATATTTGCATACTACTTTAGAGATACATGGAGATTAGTAGTAATACTCTCCGTTGTAATTGGAATACTACTAGGATTCTCATCCTTAGTAATGTACAAAGGTGTATTAAGAGAGTATCAAAAGGATAGGATAGAGGCCTTTCTAAATCCTACTGAAAATACAGGTGATATCGGTTTTAATGTTAATCAAGCTAGGATAGCAATTGGTTCTGGACAAATCTGGGGAAAAGGCTTTGGTAATGGAACCCAAAGTAAAAGGAACTTTCTTCCTGAGCACCAAACAGATTTTATATATGCATCTTTTGCAGAAGAGTTCGGCTTAGTAGGTTCTCTTTTCTTACTCTTTCTTTATTCAGTAATCTTAATTCGTGGTTTAGTAGTATCTGTAGATAATTCGAATGATTCTTTCCTTTCAATGATACTCATTGGTATAGTGATGAAAATACTGCTAGAAATCTTTATCAATGTAGGAACTAATACAGGTTTAATACCTGCTACAGGTATTCCTCTTCCCTTAATTAGTGCTGGAGGTACAATTACAGTAATGACACTCTTTGCTTTAGGAGTCATTCAAAGTATAATGAACAGAAGTCAGGTAACTAAAAATAATAGTAATATAATTGACAATTACTGATTAATAACTTAAAATCCTTTTGTTATGACAAAAATAGAAAATGATAAAAAATTTGCTGTTATTAAAATCGCTGGTACCCAATTAAAGGTATATGAGGGAGTAGAGTATGATATTGATAAATTAGATGGTATTAAAGGTGATACACTTGAGATATCTGATGTCCTTTTGGTAGTAGATGGAGAGGATATTAAAATGGGAGATCCTTTAGTTAAGGATAGTAAGGTTGTATTAGAGATTACATCACAAAAGAAAGATAAGAAAATAGATGTCTTGAAATATAAAGCTAAGTCTAGATATAGAAAGAGTTCAGGTCACAGAGCATTAATTACTAGAGTATTGGTTAAAGAGATTAAATAATGCGATACTTTTTTGAATGTGGGAATTTTAGGGATCTTTCTCATGCAGAACTTAGTGCAGTATTTGAATCATATGGTATTTCACACGATAGTATTAAGAGATTAAGTAATACAATATTACTCGTAGAGAGTAATTCTGTTAATAAGGAAATATTACAAAAAATTTTCAATAGACTTGGTGGCTTTATTAGATATGGAGAGGTTGTAGATAACCTTGATACATTTTTAGAACCTTTTTTAAATGGTGAGAAGATTGTATATGGTATATCAGCACTGGGTGACACGGATATTACGGTAAGAGAGATTCAAAAGTTAGCTAATGATTTAAAAAGGAATTTTAGATCTAATGGTATATCGTCTAGATTTTTACTACCCAAAAAATCAGAATTAAATGCAGCTCAAATTATTAATAACAAGATATTAGAAGATGGTTTTGAGTTATGTATATTTGATAGCTCATCTTCACGTATGTATGGTAAAACATTGGGTATTCAAGATATACAAGCTTTTGTAAAAAGAGATATGGATAGACCTAGTGTAGATTTTGATATGGGGGTATTACCTCAAAAGTTAGCCCGTATTATGTGTAATCTTACTGGGCTTAAAGAAGGTATCCTGTGGGATCCCTTCTGTGGTAGTGGTACAGTATTAATGGAAGCTAGTATGCTTGGGTTTGATGTAATAGGGACAGATATTGATTTAAGAGCGTTAGAGAGTGCTAACAAGAATATACAGTGGATGGCAAAAGAGGGGTTAATAGAGAGTACTAAGTACAACATATTTCATTTAGATATTCATAATATAGAGAGGAGAGTACTAAAAGATTTAAAAAGAACAGGTATTAATACAGTAGTATGCGAACCATTTATGGGTCCACCTCAAAGGAGAGAGTTGAGTAAAATTACAGCCTTAGAGTTATTAGATGATGTAAAAAAATTGTATATCTCTCTATTTGAAGCATTGGATACAATAGCTTCTAGTGGTTTTAAAGTAGTATTAATAATACCTTCTTACAAGAGTAGAGATGGTTGGTTAACTTTTAATATTAGTGAATTAGTAGGAAAGAGATGGGATGTATTAAATAGGAAATACATATCAGGGGACTTGAAATGGGAAAGAATAAATAGTATTATCACAAGGAACATTTTTATACTCTCAAAGAGGTAATTAAATTAAGTATAAACAGGGCAAATGTCACATGTTGTAGGAGCAGGAAGTGTCTCAATGACTGGTAATGTTGCAGGTAAGAGACTAGGTGTAAAAAAATATGAAGGAGAGAATGTAAAATCTGGAAATATAATTATTAAGCAGAGAGGCTCTGTATATCATCCTGGTAAAAATACATATGCTGCTAAAGATTACTCTATTCATGCTAAGAAAGAAGGGATTGTAAAATTTAGAAGAATGAGTGGTTTTAAAAGAGGTCAGTACTATGTAGATGTGGTAGAATCTGTATAATACAGATGAGTAAACAAAGATTTATCCAAATAGAAAGTAAGAATGCCTTAGTTGAACTACTTAGAGAGGGTAGGGATTTTGAGCGTATATATATAGCATCTAGTGCATATAGAGATGATAAGACTAAAGAGATTGTAGAGTTAGCTGCCCAGAAAAAAATTCCCATTATTAGAGTACCCAAAAAAACCTTAATGAGAAGAATGAGGTCTTCTAATTCGGAGAGTGTAGTAGGTATGATGTTTTCTCAAAATGAATGGAAATTAGATGAGCTATTAGAGAGTATCTATAAAGAGGATAAGATGCCATTCTTTTTGATATTAGATCATATTAAATATACACAAAATATAGCAGCTGTAATGAGAACGGCATTTGCTGTAGGTGTAAACGGTATTATTACTCAACCTCATGATGTGAATTTAATAACTGATGAAACCATTAGAATATCCATGGGTGCTGCAGAGAGAATACCTTTAGTAGAGATGGATCTGTTTACTGCTGTTAAGGTATTAAAAAAGAATGCTATTAAAATATTTGGTGTACATATGGATGGAAAGACATACT
>CAYSEU010000005.1:0-28701 GCA_964430365.1 uncultured Candidatus Saccharibacteria bacterium | reverse complement strand
AACTGTGCGTCTTCATATACATTCTTAACCTTTAAGATTTTTTCAATCTGATCTATACCCTCATCTGTAAGAGATACTGAGTTAGATTTCTCATCTACTGAGTAATGTTTCTCTACTTGAAGTGTATTAACAAGATTAGCAAACTGTTTGTACATATCATTTGAAGCCTGTGCACTAGTAGATATGATTAATGGAGTTCTAGCTTCATCAATTAAAATGGAGTCTGCTTCGTCTACGATTGCAAAGTATCGAGGTCCTTGTACTCTATCTTTAAGGTTGCTCACCATATTATCTCTTAGGTAATCAAAACCATATTCATTGTTAGTACCATATACCACATCACAGTCATATGCCTCTTTTTTACTACATTCAATGAGATTAACTCCACTCATATGATCATATTTAAGCCTTCCTGCTGCTTTTGCTTTCTTCTCCCTTTGGGCTATTAATTCCTTCCCTTCTTTTCCTTTTAGTTTAATAGCTTGCTCATCTGTAATATATCTGTACTGTGTACCAGAGTTAATAGCTGCAACTGTCATACCTAAGCTATTAAGTATGTGTCCTGTCCATTCTGCATCTCTTTTAGCAAGGTAATCATTTACGGTGACTAGGTGTGCTCCTCTTCCTGTTAGGGCATATAGATACAGAGGTAGATTAGCTGCTAAGGTTTTTCCTTCACCAGTGAATAGCTCAGCTATTTTGTTATCAAACAGTACATATCCTGCCATTACCTGTACATCAAAGTGTCTATGATTCGCCACCCTATTAGATGCTTCTCTTACTACTGCAAATGCTTCTGGTAATATTTCTACTAATCTACTTTTCTCTTCGTCTAATACCTTTTGTAATTCTACTTTGTTGTATTTATGAAAATCATCTCTACATGTCTTTAAATCTACATTTAGTAATTTTCTAAAATACGCTGTCTTATCCCTTAGTTCTGTATCAGTAAGCTTACTAATATCCTCTTCTAAGGAATTAATACTGTCTACAATCTTTTGAATTTTTTTAATCTGTTTTTCATTAGAGTCAAACAGACCTTCTAATATTTTGATCATCGCTTTCGATTATATCAATATTTCAAGATACTACAAATATCTTAGAGCATACACAATGTTTACTGTAAGGTACAAGAGGGTGTATAATTTGATATTACGATGAGAGGACTACCAAAGGTTAACCTTGTTTACCGCGGGAATGCCTCTCTTTCTTTTTCTCTAATTTCTCTCTAAATTCATATATACCTACAATATATCTCCCATATTTTCTTAAGAGGGACGAATATCTTTTGTTTGGAACAAAAACTTTAGAGAGTTTTTTATTCTGTTCTAAATATTCAATTAGGCAAAAGAAATCCCCATCACCAGAGATAATGATGGATTTGGAATATATTGGGAATTGTATCATGCTATGTAATACTAATTCAGCATCTATATTACCTTTGTACAAAATCTTTTTCCCTTTTCTAATACCAAGTACATTTTTAAATATTAATAGGTATCCTACTTCTTGGAGATATTTATACAATTGTGCATTACTTTCTATGTACCCTATAAAGAGAAATGCTTTCCCCACCCCATACTTATTCCTTAAAAAGAGTCTGAATTTACCCCAATCTAAAACCCAATCCTGAGAGAGTATTCCTTTCTGAATATTTTGGCTATCGATAAAGGCATATATTTTGGGCTTCACAAATATATTCTATCTATTCATTATTAAATTTCTCTGAACTAAACATATTTAAATATTTTTTAATATTTACTCTCTAAAATATATGTATGTTAGCCAATATATTTTTAATACCTCTTTTAGCATTAAGTATGGGATGGGAGAGTAGAGATGTATCGTTTACATGGACACCAAGGGGAGAAGAGTATGAATATATCGTAGAGATATATACAGACAAAGAGTTTACACAGATATACTTTGTAAGTGAACCAGTAGATATATATCAGACTACGATAACTTTTTGGGATACAGATTTGTATTTCGTAAAAGTTAAATATTATATACCTAGTACAGACATATATGGGTATGAATATTGGGGACAAATATATATTAATTTAGAACATGAGTATGTAGGCGAGAGTGATGAGGTATGGTTTCCTGAAGAGGAAGAAGAACCTACAGTAGAAGAAGATCAAGAAGAGGTTGTTGTGAAAGAGGAGAGATATGTCCTTTCTAAAAATATTGATATGAGGGATATTGTAGTAAGTAGTAATGAGAGTGTACTTGGTAAGAGTACTAATGTTAAAGATGATATATGTCATATATATTTGTTTAAGGGGAAATACAGTACGGATGTTTCTTTTTACTGTAATTTAGGTATTAAAATATCTAAGGTAGAGTATTTAGATTGGGGAGGATATTTAACATTGGATGTAAGTGGTACATACTTAGAGAGTATTCCCGCTATTGTAAAGGTATATGAGTGTAAGAGGTTTTCTTTAATAGATCCCTTAACTTGGTTTGAGTGTAAAAAGATATTAATAGATTCATATGAGGGTATACTTCCTTTACGATATATTGGTCATATACAGGTAGATGGGATATCACAGCAAAGTAGTAACTGGGGTTTCGGGGAGAGTACCTTTTTTGTTAGGAATATATTTAAGGAAGATATATATGGAAGAGATATTAAATTAGCTTTAGAGATTTCTTCCTACGTTAAGGGGAAGGAGTGGATAGATGTGATATCTAATTTACACAAGAGAGTATCTTTACCTAAGTTAGAGAAACCTAAATCTGTTAAGCCGTTCTCTTTTCCTTTTGAGAAATATATTGGTGTAAACCAATGGTATGGGTGTACTACATATCAATGTCCTCACAGGGGTATTGATTTTGGTGCATATTTAAAAAGGGTTATTAGTATTGGAAATGGTAGCGTAGTAAGTGTTGGGTATGACAAATATGGGGGAGAGTGTAATCAGGGTGGGAAGTATGTGATTGTTAAGCATACTAATGGTATGTATTCTACATACTTTCATTTAGATTCATACAGTGTGCAGGTTGGTAGTAAGGTTAAGGTGGGTACTTTGATTGGTATTAGTGGTAATACAGGTAAATGGAATTGTCAGAGTTTGGGGTATCATTTACATTTTGAAACGAGAAAAGGTAGGTTGTCTTCTACTCATGTTAATCCTGTTAAATATATTAATGCTGATTGGAATTCTGTTCCTACTTTAAATTACAAAGCATATCCGGGTAGGCTTACTGGTGAGAATCCTCATCCTAATTTTTAGTTTTTTAATATGTTAAAAGAGATATTACTTTACATACTTCTTTTAATATTTCCTAAAGAGGAGGTATATACAAA
Source organism: uncultured Candidatus Saccharibacteria bacterium (assembly GCA_964430365.1). Taxonomy (GTDB): domain Bacteria; phylum Patescibacteriota; class Dojkabacteria; order SC72; family SC72; genus JAVEVH01. Next base: position 25,385 of record CAYSEU010000005.1, on the reverse strand, counting down.
ACAATATGTTATTAATACCTCTCATATTCCTAAGTATATATATTGGATAGATGATATTAATGTATTACTTTCTTCATATGGGTATACACAGATATACAATACGCTAACAAGGGATATGAGTGAGATTGATACTTGTAGTGAGTGTATATATGGTTATGATATGGGGTTTGTATATTGTAAGTATGAGCATCGGTTGATAGAGAGTATGGAAGAGTTTAGTAGTTCTGTATATTTGTATGATATTGGGGGAAATCTACTTTTTAGTAAGGATATGTTTCCTACTGTAGTTCCTTTAGTTTGTACCAGAGATTATATTCTCCTACATACTGCTTACTCTTTTTTAGAACAGAAAACATATTTAATTGATATTAAGGGGGATGTGTTTAGAGAGTATGAATATTTAAAAAGAGAGAGTAAATACAATGGTATACAGGGTAAATATATTACAGTATCAGAGAGTAGAGATTTAAGTAGATTGATTGTATTAGATGAGTTTTACAGGTTATTAGTCTATACAAAAAAATGAAAAAAGAATATATCAAAAAAGAAATCGTTTATGCATTTATAGATGGACAGAATTTGAACTTGGGTACTTCTAAAGATATTTATAGGAGAAGGGATAACAGGTTCAAACTTATATATAAAGGGTGGAAACTTGATTACAAGAGATTTAGAATCTTCCTTAGGCATAAACTCTATGTTAAAAAAGCATTCCTCTTTATTGGATATATTAAGAAAAACGAACCTTTATACAGAGATTTAAAAGAGTATGGATATATATTAATATTTAAACCTACGGTATGTGATTTAAGGGGACATTTTAAAGGCAATATTGATGCTGATTTAGTTTTACATTGTTGCAGGATAGAGTACGACAATTTTGACAAAGCGGTTATTGTATCAGGGGATGGAGATTTTTACTGTTTACATAAATTTCTTTTAGAAGAGGATAAATTGAAGAGCATTCTAATTCCAAATAGTAAGTCTGAATCTTCTTTACTTAAAGAATTCGTAGGAGTAAAAAAATATCTTGAATATGAGAAGCATAAGTTGGAATTGGGAAAGAAATAGTTGGGGGGCGTACACTCATTATCACATAGATAATGGCTCGTTTTCCCCCTCGTGATTAAGATATTGTATCTCTTTATGATGGGAATTTCAAACTAAGTAGCTTTTACTTTCTTAAATACCTCTACTGTTTTTTCTACCGTAGTATCCCAAGAGAAGAGTTTAGCTCTCTCTTTACCTTTTGCTATTAATTCCTCTCTTAACTGTTCATCCTTATATATATTGTACATAGCTTTACCTACCTCTTTAGGATTAGTACCATCTACTAATATACCTGCATCTCCTACTACCTCTGGGTAACATGATTCGTTATGAGCTATTACTGGTGTATTAGATCTCATTGCTTCTATTAGTGATATACCAAATCCTTCATATAGTGAGAGATGTACAAAGGAGAGAGAATTTTGTAGTAAGGGTTTGGTGTGCCTTTCTTCATAGAATCCTGTAAATATTACACTGTCTTTTAATCCTAAACATTTTACTCTGTCTTTGAATTTAAGAGCGTTTAGATCATTTTCTTTAGTAAAGGTTCTACCTGCTATTACTAGGTATGGTGGTTTTGTCTCTCCATTTAGTTTTACTAAAAACTCCCTATATCCTCTTACTACTCCATCTGAGTTTTTGTTTTTGTATGGTGTACCACCCATATATATGAAATATCCTCTTTCTTTGTAATCTTTAGGTAGGGTACTGTCCCACCCTTTAATATCCCTATTTATTCCTACTTCTCCATCTAGATATATTGTATGGATATTTTCTTTAGGGTAATTGGGGTAGTACTTTCTAAAGTCTTTAGTAGTGCATTTAGAGTTAGTAATGACTGCACTACATTTTTTAACTTTGTTTAGTTCTAACCAGTAGAGTATTTTTTTTATTAAGTTTTGTATATATCCTTTTTCAGAGTATCTATTAAATATTGGTAGTATTAGGTCATGTACCATTAATACTGTAGGTATGTGTTTAGAGGGTATTCCTATCCAAAAGTATGGACAGAAGTATATACTGTCTTCTTTTTTAAGGAGTTTAATAGCGGGGAGTATTTTAGTATTGTATGTAATGATATTTTTGTAATCAGATTGTTTAATATCCCCTATTCTGTATATGTCTATTTTCTTTCCTTTGAGGTATGGGTCTAGGGTAGACTGCCCATTAAACATTAGGAGAGTAATGTTCAAGTCTTCTCTTTCTATTAATCTTTTTAGAATGTTTAGAGTATATTGACCAACACCATGGTGTTTTAATTGATTTTGAGTTGTTGTACAGTCAATTATTAGGTGCATATTATTTCATTTATTTTAACAGATTTTTCAGCTGTTTTTTAATCCGACTAAAAATATTAATTATTAACAGAGAATATATATATTGTTTTATTTTTCATGTCCTCTACTTTTTCTAATCTCAACCAATCAGATGCCATTAGTAATTCCAACCTATCTTGAAGTAATAACTTTTCTTTCTCTGAAAATTTATGAACCTTTACATATACAATTTTCTGGATTTGATTTTCCCTTACATTTTCTTTGAAAGATTCTTCATTTGACCAATAAAAGTTATAAGTCCGAAGATCTTTACTCTCAATGAGAAGCTTTTTCTTTGGAACCCAAGATTTTAAACTCCACCTCCATTCTGCCTTTCCCAAATTCTCCTCTCTTAAGATAAATGGTAATCTGTCCGAATAGATATCATTAATCCAAATCTTCTCATCCTTATCAACAAGAGAAACTATTTTCTCACTCTCTCTGTTATAACCATACAGGATGTACCCCCTTATTTGTCCATATGAATATGAAGCAAGAAGAGATGTTCCAATAGAGAAGATACTAATTAGGAATATTGAGATAACTTTGAGAACTTCTTTATTTAGTTTCTTGTTAAAATATGTAAGGAATAGAATTGAGAAAAGTAGTATATTGATAGCAATTTTTATTGCAATATAACTGTATTCAAAATATAAACCCGCAACAATGAAAACAAGTGTGAACAAGAATACTTTCTTTGTGTATATATTCTTTGGAGATAAATTCTTAAGAAACATTAAGAAAAACAAGAATATAACAGGAGTAATGGGAATTATGTATCTGCTAATTGAGGCATGTAATACATATATTGCAAGATATACGAACAGTAATATTGGTAATATTAGTACATTTCCCTTTCTTTTTCTGTAGCAGTCAACAAAATATCTATATGCCATCCACAAAGAAGGTATAACTACTATAAATGGGACTGACAGAAAAGAGAAAGTCCTTGGATAAAGAATCTTTCCTATATATGACAACACAATATTAATAAAAGATCTAAAGAAAGAACCCATAATTGAGGCATCTGTGGGGATTTTAAATTCTGGCATAACTTTTGCCACATCAACATTAGTTGCAACATCTCTATTGTATGTAGCTACTTCCAAATCAAAATTAGAAGTCATTGATTCTAATCCACCTTCAACTAGCCCTAAGATGTTTGCATTATATATATTTAAAGGTATTAATGAAGTAGTAAACATTAATATTAAGAATATTAGAGAAGGAAGGAATAATTTTATATTATCAACCACAAAGACTTTGAATCCTTTAATCCAATTATTCCTATATAAAAGGAAGCTATATATTCCAATCCAAATAACAAAAGCTGGGGCCATTGTATAAAACACATGCTCTTTTGAATCTAAGAGCAATAATAAGAACAACCCCGTTAACCATTTACTCTTTTTACTTAATATAGAGTCTAAAATTAAGAGTACAAAAAATAGCGCAGGGATGTCTCTATAAAAACTTGGAGTATAAGTAAAAAATTGATAATTACAAAAAAGCAAAGTAACACCTAATAGCGAGTATACTTTTGATAATTTAAAATACTTATTAAGCATTTTATAAAAGATAACTCCACTTAAAATAGCAAACACAATATTCGAGAGCGTTGCAACAAAAACTGACGGTCCCGTAAATATAAAGACTATCCCTATTAGTAGTTTACTTAAAAATCCATGCAATCCTATTCCATAATTACCTATCCATTCACCTCTTTGAAGAATATTAGAGATCTCTACGCTGTCCCCTATATATATATTTTCATCAAGACGAGAGTCTCTTAGAAATGAGAGCAGAACAAAAAATAAAAACCAAAGTACAAAGAAGATTATGGGTGTATATTTGCTATGTTCTATTTTTTTTAACAAGAAGCTAATTCTCAACTTTAAAAATATACATCATTTTATTCTTTAACTTTATTTCTTCATCAAATATTAGCCACTCTTGAGAAAAGCATTCTTCTAATTGTTCTTCATAGGGGAATTGCTGTCCTATAATTGTAGATTTCAAAAATACAACTTCCTCTATTTTGTTTTCGTAAACATACTCTTTAAAAACTCCAATATCGTCAAAACCTGAAACGAATGTCCTCTCTTCTCCATTGGTCTTCAATAGATATTTCTTTGGTATCCAATTTGCTAGTTTCCAATTCCATTCTGGTTCTATGTAGAGATTCTCTCTATAAAAATCCAGTATGTCTTTAGACTCATAATCATTAATCCAAATCTTGCTCTCTTTATTAAATTGTATCGCAACATTCTCATTTTCTCTGTTATACCCATATTGTAGATAATTTGATATTTGTCCTATTTTATAAGAAAACATTACAGTAGTAAGGAACATAGCACTACTTAAAGATACAAGGAAGAGATTCTTCGAGAAAGATCTGATCTTTTTACTATGATCTCTAAGTAACCAAATTATCCAAAATAATAGTAAGAGAGATATTTCAAGTACAATTTTAAATTCTAAGAATGTTGTTTCGAAAAACAAACCCAATATTACGAAAATTGTAGTAGCAATAGTGACCTTTCTAAAATATCTTGGCCTTTGTAATCCATCCCTAATAAACATTATAAAGAAAAGCATAAATATCGGAACAACAGCTAATAAATATCTACCGTGCGAGGCTCGAAGAATTACGGCAAGGATGTTAAACCATAAAACTAACGATAAAAGATATTTCTTATCCTTCCTTATAAACCATTCCTTGAATAGTAAGATAGAATGGACAACTGCTGGTAGAACTATGATTTTAGGAACAGAGATGAAAGAGAATGTTCTTGGATATAATGCCTTTCCTACATAGGCAATTATAATATCAGCTATATTGAAAAAACTCGTTATAATCTCTTTTGTCTTTTTCGTATTAAATTTCTCCTTCCCTATGAAATCAATTTTGATTTCAGAAATCTTTATAATTTCCTTTTCCTCATCACCCATTGTATTTTGGCTCCCTATTTCAACTGAAAAATGTCCCATATTCCAGTCTTGTCCTGTTTCAACAGTACCTAATATCGAAGGGATAAACATGTTAATAGGGATTACACTTGTTGTGAACATAAGTACTAACCAAGCAAAGGCGGGTATATAAGCTATTAGATTCTTATATAAAAAATCTTTACTGTGTTTCCAAAACTCCTTCCTATTTATCTTACGAACCCATTCAATAAACAGGTATAACATATACAATGGAGCAACTGTTAAGAATACATGCTCTTTTGCGTCTAACATTAATAGAAAGATAATTCCAATTAATAGCCCATTATTTTTTTTATTTAAAAAAACATATAGAAACAGAAGGACTGTAAACAATGCAGCAATGTCCCTATTGAAGCTAATACTCGTACCTATAAAATGAAGAGCAACCGAAAGAAGAACTACAGACCAAAATGCATATTTTTTACTAAGGAATCTTTCAACTACAATCTTATAAAATAATAACAAAGAGGAAATACTCAATAATATTGTAAAAAATGTCGCAACAAATACTGAAGACTTTCCTAGAATAATAAATAATATTGCAACAGGCAATTTAAATAAGAACCCGTGCAGACCAACACCATAATCTCCGATCCACTTACCATCTTTCAGTAATTCTGCTATGAGAGCCGTTTCTTTTAGATAATACGCTTCATCAGCACTCGCATCTCTGAAGAATGACATAGTAATCAAAAAGAGGAAATAGAAGAGTATATACAAATAAATTGGATTCTCTTTAATAATTCTGAATGGAATCTTCATCGTCTTCAACATATTTAGAATCCCTTGCAAATTTATATGAAATAATAAATATCAATATGTTTGATAAGGACACTAACCCAGACCATAGAATAAGTGCCAAATTCAAATCTTTATAATAAAATCCTAAAATGAATGCTATTAATATACTAAAAATTTTAGCTCCTTGAAACAAGGCAGCGTATTGTTGCTTATTAACTATATACACCATATGAGCAGTAGGATTTACAACGAAAGAACTAAAGTACATAACTGTAAGTATACGTATATAGTTACCAGTAGGCTCCCAAACATCACCAAATACAAAAGGTATCAGGGGTGGAACAAAAATAAAGATTAAAAGGAAAGGAATTATACCTAAAGTAAATAATGTTTTACTAGTTTTAACAAATATTGTTTTACAACTTCCTCCGTTACGATATTGTTCGGAAGCCTCTTGTTTAAAAACATCCCCTACAGAAGAAGTTATGAACCAGATAGGAGCTCCTAAAACCTTTTCTGTGAGAGACAAATAACCTACTGAACTACTTCCAAATATCCTATTAATAAACAGGCTTGGGAGGGAATTAGTTAAAGCCCCCAATGTATCAGAAAAAAGAGAAAATTTTGGGAAATTGGAATACTTGAGAACCAAATCTTTAGCATTCTCTCTTAACGCCTTATACTCTATTTTAAATTGTAGCCTCTTGAATAACAGTATATAAGCTACAGAATAACCTGCGAGGTAAGAAAGAAGAAGCCCAGTATTAGTATATCCTAGATATCCCGTAATTAATCTCACAGAAATAAGTACAATTGCTTGTATAATAATGTTTGAGCTTAATATCTTATACTTTTTCTCCCTCAGGGTGAAATAATATATCGCTTCATAAAGGCCTACAAACAAAACATTTAATACTAGCAATATAATGTATCTATCAAGTAATTCGATATTCAAGATAGCAAAGAATTCTTTTCCAAATAACAAAAGTAATCCCAGAAAGAGTAATGATACTATGATTGTGAAAAGACTAGATAATAAAACCAAAACCTTTGCCTTATCCCTATCTTTAGGCAAGATTATTGAAAGAGGATATCTCCCATTAGATACCATTGCTACGAGTGAGACAATAATGGTATAAATTGCAAATACCCCAAATTCCTCAGGGGAGTATATCCTAGTTAGTAACGGAGTTAATAGAATTGGGATTCCCTGAGCAATTACTCTACCCATAACCATAGTTAAGACATTCTTTTTGTAATTGCTTTCCCCTACGTACCTTGCATAAAAATTTTTCACAAATTGTGTAATTTCATTCATTAAGGTATTTTGAGTAAATTTTTAAGGTTTGCTTTACCAATACTTCTATCGTAAACTGACTTGCATATGCTAGAATCTTTTTCCTCTTCCATTCTTTCCGTAAAGCAGCAATAATTGCTAAGGACAATTCTTTCGTATTTTTTGACTTAACCAAGATTCCATATTCTTCTGAATTTATTACTTCCGGTATTCCACCAACATTCGTACCAACAAAAGGTCTCCCCAGCCCCAAAGCTTCAAGCATAGAGATAGGTAATCCTTCATTTAAACTGGACATTACGAAAACATCACAAGCATTTATCCACTTCCCAATTTGATTATGCTGTAATTGACCTAGAAATATTACATTCTTTTCCAAACCTAATGATTTCACTAACTCTTTCAATTCCAATTCTAAACTACCCCCTCCAATAACATAACACTTTATACTAGGAAACTCACCTGAAACTCTTTTCAGAGCTTTAATTAAAAATCTATGACCTTTAACCTTTTCAAGATTCCCAATAGTTAAAAGAACTTTTGACTTTCTATCTATTTCAAGTTCATCTCGGAGTTTATCTTTATCCATATTGAAAAATATCTTTGAATTATACCCGTTATATAATATCTCTATTCTCTTTTCTTTTAATCCTAATTTCGTAAGATACTTCTTATTTTTCTTGCTAACGGTCAGTATTGTATTACAACTTCTCAGAATTTCTCGTATCCTTCTTGTCCATCCTTCATTCTTAAAAGGTAACTGATATACATCAAATCCATGCCCTGTAACAATAAAAGGTTTTTTATATTTTTCCTTCAATCGCATACCAACATATCCTGAAGACCAGAGAAAATGACAATGAACTAAATCAAACTTAATATTCTTCTTCTTTATAACCCTATCCACTGCTCTAAAATGTAATTCTCCAAGCCACTTATAAAATAATCCAAAAGGTAAATACCAAACTGGAGTTTTTATAACCTCTACATTCTTAGGTTTATTACTTAAATCTATTACATATTTATCATCATATTTTTTTAATGATTTAAAAGGTAACAACCTTACTATCTTAGATATAGGTTTATATCTAACCAATACATATACCTTTTTAAAATTTTTAGCTATTTCCTCTATTGGATCCTTTTGAAAGCTATTGTAGTTATGAACAATATATAATATTGTCTTATCCTTAAACATTTATTTCTTCCTTTAGTATATTAACTATCTTTACTCCAGCATCACCCTCTCCATATACGTTAGGTACATAGTTATAATCTTTCTCTTCTTTCATTTTCTTTAATAGATCTTCCGGTTCACAAAGATAATTCATCTTAAGATCTACTAACTCATGCCATGCTGGATCAGGCATAAGCAAATATCCTAGTTTCTTACTAAAGTATGATTCTTTCTGTAAACCACCACTATCTGTAATTACACTCTTACAATGCTCCATGAGACCCATTAAGCTAAGATAGTCCATTGGGTCTAATATATCTATATCCTTTACATATTCCTCATAACCAAACTCCTCTATTCTTTTTCTACTACGAGGATGTATAGGGAATACTATTCTAGTTTCTTTTGATAGTTCATTTAAAGCTTTGAGTATTTCGCCAAACCTTTCTTTATCATCTACATTGTAATCTCTATGAAGAGTAACTAATACAAAATTATTATCTTCCAACTTCATCTCTTCATATACAGAGTAATCAAAATGATCTTTAGATTGGAGATATAAATCGTATGTAACATCTCCAGTAAGATATACTCCCTTAGTTATCCCTTCTTTTTTAAGATTTTCTACAGGTAATTTAGAGGGACAGAATAGATAATTAGATATCCTATCTGTTAATGTCCTATTTACTTCTTCTGGCATATCTTTAGGAAACATTCTAAGTCCTGCTTCTACGTGTGCTAAGGGTATTTTTAATTTAGCTGTTACTATTGCTCCTGCTAATGTTGTATTAGTATCTCCATATACCAATACTACATCTGGTTTAATATCCATTACTAATTTCTCAAACTCTATCATTATCTTAGCAGTCATCTCTCCATGTAATCCTGATCCTACTTTTAGATTGTAATCTGGTGCTTTAATATTTAATTTCTCAAAGAATACATCTGCCATATTATAATCATAGTGTTGTCCAGAATTAACAATTATTTCCTCTATACCTGCTTCTCTAAATTCTTTATTCAAAACAGCTTCTTTAATATATTGTGGTCTAGCTCCTATTAGTGATACTACTCTCATATTTATAACGAGTTATATATCTTAAGTAGGACTTTCTCTTGCTCTTCCCAAGAGAATTTTTTTGCAGTAATTAATACATTATCCTCGAATTTCGATTTGGTACTTTCATCGATACTAGAAAGAACTCTTATTACATTCTCTGGAGAAGATGCATCTACAACATATCCCACTTTGTTTTTCTCAACAAAGTTAGAGAGTTCTTTTAGATTAGAAACAACTACTGGTAGTCCTCCCCCTACATAATCAAATAACTTGTTTGGGAGTGAATAGTCATAACTCTTACATAGGTTTTCAAGTAACAGAATACCCCAATCAGCAGATTTCACATATTTCATATATTCTAAAACTGGTACTTTTTCGTGCCAATATATGTTTTTACACCCCTCTATCATATCTTTAAGTTCTTCAGTACCCTCTCCATATATGAGAAATACTAACACTAACTTCTCGTTTGTTTTCTCTAGTGTCTTAAATACTTCAATGAGTCTTTGGTATCCTCTCCCAGGCATATATCCTCCCTGTAAAAGAAATATTATTTTGTCTCTTGATATATTAAATTCTTCTCTAAAGAGATCATATCTTTTACCATTCACTTTGCTTAGTACTGGACAGTTCATTACTAATTCAGGTTTTTCGATTCTATATATATCTCCATAATCTTTAGCTATGGATTCACTTACCGTGATAACTTTATCAGCAGAATTAATCAGCTTTCTTTCAAAGAATTTAGCAAAGGGTTTCATATATGGCTTATCATGATATATTCTTCCCTCTGTTTCATGTTCATGGCAATCATAAACAATTTTAACTCTCTTGTTTATAAACTTTTTAATAAAAACAGCAGGTGGAAGTGCATATAAATCATTCGAATGGATTATACCTTCCTTTTTATAAAGAAAAACAACCCTTATCCAAAAGATTATAAGATTTAAAGGTAGTAGTTTTATCCTCCCTACATTTACCCTCTTAACTTTAAAACCTTCGATTTCTTCTTCCCTTGGTAATTCTTTTTTAAAATGTGTAGCAAGAAGTGTTACATCAAAACCATTTTTTTGTAAGCTTCTACATTCCTTTAATACTCTATTATCATTTGTGAAATCATTGAAAAGAAAATTTAAAACTCTCTTCATATTTATTCTTATGCTAATTTAACTCTGTAATCTCTGGTTATCCATCATATCCATCCACATAGCAAAAAACAATGATTGAAAACCTGTAATACCTAAAAACATAAACGCTATTAATGAATTAGTAGACACCTTCTCTCCCAAAAACACATCATTTAATACTGCTAATGTATACGGAATATTTATTAATAACAAAAGAAATGCTAAATGATAAAGAAGAAATAGTGGATGAAAATCCCTAAGTAAGTATTTTTTGTATAATCTCTGCCAGAATAATTTAAACAGTAACCAACTTACTCTAGGAATTACCTTAAAGATTTTCATCTTTGATTCCTCACCAACATCATAAACAGGCTTAATAGGGACTTCCTTAATTGAGAAATTAGCAATATTAAGCTTAACTAAAATATCATTAGGACAACCATATGATTTATATATCTTATGCAATTTAATACCTCTTAAGGCTTCCAAAGATATTGCTGTATATCCAGTCTGAGTATCAGAAATCTGCCAATACCCACTAGCTATCTTATTTAAAAGAGAGAGTATTGAATTACCAAAAAACCTTATTCTAGGAATAACGAAACTCGCAGACCTATGTTTTAATCTATTACCCTTAACATAATCTACCTCTTCATTAACAACAGGCATACATATATCTTCTAATTCACTAGGATCCATTTGTCCATCTCCACCCATTACAGCAGTACAATCTATATTATTATCTAAACACCATTTATATCCAGTCGCTATTGCTGCCCCTACAGAACCATTCTCTAAGTGATTAATTAATATTATTCTACATTTCTTAGGATCTTTATTATAAACCTCTGAAGGTAGGAATAACTCTTTCTCTTTCTTTTCTATCTCTTCTACGACTAACTCCGCCCTATTATATCTGTTAGGTATAATCTTTTTCCTATGATTTAAATCTCTTACCTCTGATTTATCATTTTTTATATACTCCTCTACTACCTTAGCAGTATCATCTGTAGATTTATCATTAACAATAACTATCCTATCTACAAACTCAGGCATGGATTCAATAACCATACCTATTTGTTTTCCTTCATTGTATGAGGGTACTACTACTCCAATTGTTTTATTTTTTAACATAGGTTTATTATATCAATTTATTCTTTTTATTCCCAAGAATACAAATACATTTTATATGTACCATAATAGTATCTATTAGGTATTATCATATATTCACATAAAGGTATATCAGGAGAGTGACTCTCCATTTCAAAATATGCATCCTCATCTCTAAGACAGTGTACAAAATAGTTATTTTTAAACTCTATTTCTTCGATAAATTCTGCTGTAGAGAACTCCCATCCCTCTAAAGCCGTTAGAATATATACATTATCATACTCTTTTTTCAAGTCTATTATCGCCTGTTTATTTATATAAGTTAATCTATAAATACGAAATGTATTAATACCATAATAATATTTCATTGGAAACACTATCTGCTGTGCCGATGAGAATTCATTCCCAGCAACAAGTAATATATCATCTTTTCCAACTATAGAGGAAATATATTCAAATTTCGACTTATCAGCACCCTCATAATCTCGAAGCTGAATACTAGAGAAAAACAGGAAGTAAGAAATAGGAAATAGTGAAATAAATATCATAACCTTCTTGTACTTAGTACTTTCGTAGAAATTTACAAGAAATATAGATAATACAACAATACAAAGCGGTATTAACTCACTTAGCTGATATCTAACAAAGTAATAATGATATGGAGAGAGCTTTATTACCCCCCAACAATATATCAAAAATAGTAATATAGATGATATCAATAGAATATACTTCACATCTCCCTTTTTTATCAGATGGTACACAGCAAATGGAAGAAGCAAAAAACCCAAAGGAGATAGATATAGTAATGTTGCGATAAAGTTAAGCTGTTTTAAATAAGAAAGGCTCTGATGCGAGAAAACATTCCAATTCTCTTTAATCAAAATCTCTGATATATACAACCAGAGCTCATATAGGATTAGGGAAAAGAAAAAAATTAGAAATATAAAAAGAAAATGTTTTCTAAGAAATTGTAAAATTTGCCTTAAATATCCCTTGATTTTCGAAGATAAAGAAATCGCTAGTATAAGCAAAAAGATTACCCCTAAGGTTATAAGAAGTACTTCTAAAGATACAAGATTCAGAACTCTTCCCTCAAAGATGGTAGAGAACAAATCAGGCAGAAACAAATAATAGAAAAGGTAAGAAATACCTAAAGAAAGAAACCAGAGAATGGAGTATATTGTAAGATATTTAGTAAGCTTTCTGTCCTTTACAAATAAAAACGATACTATTGGTATCAGTACAATTATGGGAGAAAATATTAATGCACTCATTCTTGTATAGAATAATACTATTGCACTCAGAAGAGATAGAAATAGTGTGAACTTGCGTATTTCCCCCTCTTTATAATTATTGTAAAACTTTACCAAGAAATACAGCGAAAAAAAGAAAAAAGAAAGGGAAACGATTTCTGTAAGAGGCACTTTTGAAAAATAAACATGAAGAGGATTAATAGCAAGTAAAAATGCGGCAATTAAACCAACAGATTTTCTTCTACCAGATATTTCGTAAGAGAACAGATAGGTTGCTAGAATCGAAAGTATGGCAAACATAGAGATTGCGTATATCCTATTATCTGAGCCAAAAAGGGTTCCAAATATTGACATCCAAGATGGAAATACTGGATAGAAAGGCATGTAGTATGTAGAATCTTCTAAATCAAGTGGGGAAACTCCAAGCATTGTTGCAGCACCAGATTTATCATAAATATTTTTACCTTCTTCAGACAAGGATTCTCTTAGTTCATCTTTAATATATAAACTGTGATTAATCTCATACTGTTTAGAAAGAGATACGTAGGAACCCTGATCTTGTCCACCTGTAAGATATAGATTGGGAGATATCCTTAAGCCAACTGCTAAAATGAGAATACCTAAAATTATAATTGGACTTCCTATTTTTATTTTCTCTATCTTCAGTCCGAAAAGGGTAAAGGAGATTATAAAAACCATAAACAGAATGGAAATCCTCGAATTAAAGAAACCAAAAGATAAACTTACAACATTAAAGATACTAACAATCGATAAAATCAATACAATAAAGTCAGCAAATGCTATTCTTTTTTTAGAAAGTTCACTAGAAACAAGACTCATTAACAATATTTCTAAAGTTTAACTTTTTTTAGTATCAATCTTACCTTTTAATTTTGATTCTACATATATTGATGGCAAAAAAGAACTCGACAAAAGGTTCAAGAAAGATGCAATTAAAAACGTAAACCTACCTAATCCGTAAGTCACATATCTTATATTTAAAATTTCGAACCCATTTCTTTCTAAAAGATTTTTTATCGTATTGTAGCTATAATAACAAAGATGGTCTGGATGAACTTGTTCTCTATTTAGTATTACATCTATGAAATTTCTTAAATAATTATGAATATTAGGAACCGTTACCAATAGCTTTGCATTTGGAGAGTACTTTTTCATATATTCAGAAATTCCTTCAAGAGCAAGGCCAGCATTTGGTACATGTTCTAAGACTTCTGTTATTACAATATAATCAAAGTTCTTATTAATTTTCTCCTTCGAAAGATCTCTCAATTCATAAACACTACATCTATAGACATCTTTTATTCCATATTTCTTCATGGTTAATATTGATTCTTTTTCAATATCAATTCCAACCAAATAGCTTGTATAAGAAGCCATCTCTTGGTGCAAAAGAGTACCATTTTGGAGTCTTTCTTCTGTAAAAGGATAATCTGTGCAACCTATATGCAAAACCTTTTTATCCCTTATCGTTTCACATATCAATTTTTTACGATTTAAAATTTTAGACTCGCGAGGTAATTGGCTCATTAATTTAATAAATTTAATTTATATATTTCCAACCCCTTTGTATACAAATCCCTTACTCCTTACTATCTCTTTATCAAATATATTCCTACCATCAATTATAAATGGCTTCTCTCTCATACTCTTAAACATATTCTCTAAATCTATACCCTTATATTCATCATGGCCTGTCATTAGAACAATACCATCCTTATCCTTAAGCATACTATTTAGATCTCCCTGATAATCTTTAATAAAGGTATCATGTACTTCATATTTAATATTGTTTTCTTTTAATTTCTCTAATAAAGGTAGTGTAGGAGTATTCCTGTCATCATCTGAATTTGCATCATATGCATATCCTAAGACTAATATATTTAAATCCTTAAAATCTTTACCTACCTCTTTTACAGCACTCTCTAATAGCTCAAACATATGAACAGGCATAAAATCATTAATATATCTTGCTGTTGGAATAAGTTTAGGATTAACGATTTCCCTTACCTCATGTATTAATAACCAAGAATCCTTAGGAATACAATGACCTCCAACACCAGCACCTGGATAATGCATCTGTCTTAATGCCTCTGGTCTTGTATCCGTAATCTTCTTACAGTTATTAATCAACTCTCTAACTCTCCAAGCATTTGCTCCATATGCTTCACAAAGTAATGCCATTTCATTTGCAAATGCTATCTGTACATCCCTATATGTGTTCTCTCCTGCTTTTACAATCTCTGCAGTAATACAATCTGTCTCTTCTAATTCTCCTTGTACAACATGCTTGTATAAATCTATTACCTTCTTAGCAGACTCTGGATTCCATCCTCCTACTACTCTGTTGTAATACCTAATATTTTCTAAAAGACGACCAGGCATTAATCTCTCTGGACAATTCGCTAGGTAAAAATCCTTACCAACTTCCATACCTGATTCCTCTTCTAAGATAGGTTTAACAACATGTTCCATTGTTTTAGGAGCAATAGTTGACTCTATGATTACAGTAACACCCTTACTCATATTCTTACCAATATCTCTTAATGCTCCTTTTAGGTTTTCATATGTAGGCTTTTTGTTCTCTTCTGCAACAGGTGTTTGTACAGCTACAATAATGTAGTCTGCTTTAGAATACTCTTTAACATCTGCTGTAGCTCTAAAATTACCCTCCTTAATTACCTTCTCTACTAGTTCATCTAAGCCAGGTTCCTGGCCTTTTATAGGGTTTTCTCCTGCATTTAATCTCTTTACTCTCTCTTCTAAAATATCTACCCCTATTACATTAAATCCTGCATCTGCAAAAAGCATAGCAACAGGGTATCCTACATATCCTAGACCACAAATGGCAACAGTTTTATTTTTGTCTGACATATACTGGTATTTATAATTTACTTTTTAGAAAATTCTTTAATCTTTTCAACTATCATATTAGTATCCTCTTTTGTAACAAAAGGATTAACAGGTAAAGAGAGAACCTCTTTAGACAATTTCTCTGCTACAGGGAAGTCTCCCTCTTTGTATCCCATCTTTCTAAAATGCTCATGAAGATGTAGTGGCTTTGGATAGTATACACCACAACCAATTTCATTCTCTTTTAAGAAATTCATAAGTTCATCTCTTGTATGACCATACTCTTCTGTTACTCTAATTGTATACTGATGGAATACATGTGTATTTCCTTCCATTACCTCAGGAACTATTATCCCCTTAATCTTAGAGAGTCCGTCTGTTAAATTCTTTGCATTTTCATTTCTAGTATTAATAATTCTTTCTATTTTTTTCATCTGTTCTACACCTATAGCTGCAGCGATATCAGTCATTCTGTAGTTATGTCCCAGATCTAAATATTCATACCTAACCGCCTCATCTTGACCATGATGTCTATACATTTTAGCCCTTCTTGCTATCTCATCATCATTGGTAGTAAGCATTCCACCCTCCCCTGTTGCAATATTTTTTGTTGCATACAAAGAGAATGCCGCTAGATCACCAAAGTTACCAGCTGTTATACCATTTTGCTGTGCTCCAATAGCTTGGCATGCATCTTCTAATATCTTAATACCATGCTTATCTGCTATCTCTTTTACTTGATTATATTTATATACCTGTCCATACAAGTCTACAGGAATAATTAGTTTTGTTTTTTTAGTAATCTTTTCCTCTATCTTACTTGGATCTATACAGAAATCATCTTCATTAATATCTACAAATATGATTTTACCCCTCTCCATTATTACTGGATTGGCAGTAGCAACAAATGTAAATGGTACTGTAATAGCTTCATCTCCATCCTTAAAACCAGAAGCAATAACTCCAGCATGTATAGCGGTTGTTCCATTAGAGAAAGCTATAGCGTGCTTAGTACCACAATACTTAGCAAATATCTCTTCGAATGCAGCTGTCTTAGGCCCCTGAGCAATTATTCCTGACTCTAAGACTTTTACAACAGCATCAATCTCTTCTTTCTCAATTAGAGGTTTAGATATGGGAATCATAATTAATTTATGAAAATTTATTTTGGTTCGTAACCATCTAAATATCTAAGTACTTTACCTGGATTACCTACAATTACAGCACCAGCAGGAACATCCTTAGTTACAACAACACCAGCACCAATTAAAGCTTTCTCTCCTATTGTAATACCTGGTCTAAGTATTGCACCTGCTCCAATTGAGGCATCTTTACCAATATGTATTGCTGTTACCTTCCAATCCTCTTCACCCTTTATTTCTCCATCTTCTGTCCTTGCTCTTGGTACCATATCATTTGTTGTTAAGCAGTTGGGCCCTAAAAAAACTCCCTCTTCCATCTCTACTCCATGATATACAGGTACATAGTTTTGTATCTTAGTTTCATCGCCTATCTCTACTCCAGAATCAATATATACGTAGTTCCCTATTACACAATTCTCCCCTATCTTTGAATCTTTTCTAATATGGGTATAGTGCCAAATCTTACTACCATCTCCTATAATTACATTATCTTCTACCATTGTGTAATTACCAATAATACAATTCTCTCCAATATGTACCTTTCCTAGTTTACAATCTAAAATCAATGAATCATCTCCAATAGTACAACCCTCTGCTATCTCTGCATCAGGATGTACCCTTATATTCTCTTCGAACTCAATAAATTCTTTTTTATTAAATCCTTCTTTAAATTCCATATTATTTTTCTTCTTTATAAATTTTTTGAATAAAGTCTATAGAAGGTACAGATTCTGAAACCTTCAAACCATTTCCCTTTGCTATCTCAGCATAGAGGGTAGGATGGTTAGGACAGGAACCTACATGAGTACCGTAAGAGTTAGGTGTAATGGACTGACCACTGGAAGACTCTATCTCTTTCCATTTATTTTGTAGTTCCTCTGTTTCAAAAGATGCCCTCTCTACAATATCCAATGCATTTCCACTGATCTTTAGGTATCCATGAGAACCCATAATAGCTATAGAACATTCTAGGTTAGAAGGTTCTACTGCTACATTTACCTCAATACTTCCTGATGCTCCATTTTTAAATTCAACTATTGAGTAAGATGTATCTTCAAAAGGAATATCCAAATGCTTATGGTTAAATGTATCTGTAGATTTTACATCAGGAACTCCGAATAGCTTCTGAACTATATCTAAATAGTGAATACCGTATTCATAAAGAGATCTTCCACCCTGGTCAACAAGACCTCTCCAATCTTTAAAATATCCAATAGGTCTCTGCCATCTTTGTATAAAACAAACAGAACGTATATCTCCTAGCAAACCATCTTCTAATACTCTCTCCATCATCTTTACAGTAGGATTGTATCTTACCTGTAAAACACAGTATGCTTCTCTACCTAATTTATCTGCTTCGTCTTGAATTTCTTGTACTCTTGATGCTTCAAAAGCAATTGGTTTCTCAATTAGAATATCGTAACCTGCCTTCATAGATTCCATTGCCATTTCATAGTGTAAATGATTTGGTGTTGCAATAGTTACAAAATCCATTTTACCTTTCATCTTTTCTAACATATCTTTGTAATCTGTAAACCCTTGAACATTTCCATTCTCCTTAACTGCTTTCTCTAATACATCCTTATCAATGTCACAAAGGGCAACTAACTCAAAATCTTTTGGATTTTGAGTAATAGACTCAGTATGTCTTACTAAAATATGTCCACAACCTATGATTCCTACTCGTCTTTTCATTTATTTTTCTGTCTTATAGTTTAGTTTATTATAAATCGCTGTCCATTTTACCCAAGAATACACAAGGATTCAATACAGCTAATTTCTGTAGATATTAGCTACCTTTTTTAAATTCTTCTCCCAATTATACCTCTCTAATACTTTCTTTTTACCATTACTACCCATCTCTTCTCTCTTTTTAATATCACTTAGTAAATACTTAATCTTTTTAGATATACCCGCTACATCATCAAAAGGTAAAAGATACCCATCCTTACCATCTGTAATAACCTCTCTAATAGCTACATTATTACACCCTAATACTGGCTTACCATATACCCAAGCCTCTAAATATACAATACCAAAAGAATCTGTTTTAGATACCATTGAAAATATACTACCTGCATCATATAGATCCCACTTATCCTCCTCAGATATATTATCTATATTTAATACTCTCTCCCTATACTTACTATCTAAGCTATCAATATACTCAGTAAACTCCCTATTATACCCACCTCCAAAAACCAATGTACTATCTATACCATTATCCCAACACTTAATCATTGCCTTTACTAAATTAATACTCCCCTTATCTATATTCTTACTCCCTATCTGAAATACAATATCATTTTGTATATTATATTTCTCCCTAAACCTATTACCATCTCCTCCCTTAATCTTTTCTACAAACACTCCCTGCCCTATTACTACAAACTTCTCATCTTCAATATTAACACCATTTTCTTTACAAAAACCCTTTATCGCATCTCCCTCTGCTTTAGTATTTAATATTATCTTACTAGCATGTTTAAAAAAGGGTATCGCTGTTTTCTTAAAATATTTCTTCTTTAAACCATCATCCTCTCCCACCCCTATATGAAAAGCAGGTATTACAATTAGAGGAATATTTAATCTCTTAGATATTAAATACCCAACATAGAAGAGAAAGTAGTAAGGAGTAGATGATACTGTTACAAAATCATACCCCTTAATATCTTTAATCTCCTCTAACATATCAAAGGACGTAGGACATGAAGCTAGGTTAGATATCTTAAAGAAAGGTAGTGAACCAAATACCACCCTATATATCTTGTTTAAATATTTATTCCTTAATACTCCCTTACCAATTGGAAACCTCTTTACATTAACACCATTAACTACCTCTTCTTTAATATCTACTACATCATTACCTAAATCCCAAAGTGTATCAGCACCTAATGCATTTGTACTCCATACATCTACATCATATTTCTGATTATTACTTAAATACTCCGAAACTATCTGTACAAACTGTTCAGCCCCCCCCTTAGCAGGATGATATCTTTGTGTAATGTTTAATATCTTAGTCATCAAATCTTTCCTTTTTGAGTTCATAAAGTATCTTTTCTTGATTCATTCTCACCCTATTAAACATTCCTGCTAATAGGCCTAACATAATGGAAAGGAGACCAAAGATTAAAAATCCTAAACCCACGAATCCAAGTGTCTTAAATGGATAGTATGTGTCTTTGACAAAATAGTGGACGAAAAGAAAAATCTCAAGAGCAGTACCTATTACTAAAGCTATGCTACCCATCCCTCCAAAAAATACCATAGGTTTGTAATCTCTAAGAGTTTTTAAAATTATTGAAGAAGTATTAAAAGCATACTTTAATATATTACCAGCTACCCTAGATTTTCTCTCTTTAAAATATTTTACCTCTACAGGAAACTCTACAACCCTTAACCCCTTATATACCATATCTAATATAGTTTCCTGAGTATATGTAAAAGATCCAAACAAATTTAATCTCATTAAAGCTTCCCTATTGTATGCTCTAAAACCACAAGATACATCTCTAAACTTCTGTCCACTTATCAATGATATTAATCTAGACATCTGTGTATTACCCCAATATTTACTCTTTGGCATATCTTTTGGGATACCATTCTCAAATCTATTACCCGTAACCATATCCGCTTTATCTTTTAATATTGGTTTAATAATTTCAGGAATCTGTTCACTATTAAACTGCCTATCTGCATCTATACTTACTAATATATCTGTATCATTTTCTAATGCGTACTGTACAGCACTTTGAAATGCACTACCTACACCCTTGTTAACATTATGACTAACTACATCAGCACCACTATCCTTTGCTTTTTTTGCTGTATCATCTGTACTACCATCATCTACAACTAAGACTCTAATCTCATCTATTCCCTCTATCTCTTTTGGTAAAGACTTTATTACATCTGAAATACCCTCTTCTTCATTTAATGCAGGCATATATATAGCTAATTTCATTTAAAGATGTATTTAATTTATCTAAATATCTCCTTGAATTATACTAATTTTAAGAATAGAAAACTAATAAATATAGATATATGATATATTAATATATATAACTTTTGATTAGATATATAAATGTTTAAGTTAAGAAATCTATACATATTACCCATACTCTCTCTACTCATATTACTACTCTTTCCTAAAGGAGCTATTAATGCTGCTAAGATAGAGGTAGGAGACTACAATTTAGACAAAGAATCCATTGTAGAAGATGACCTATACCTCTCAGGAGAAAAGATTGTAATTAGTGGTGTAGTAGATGGAGATCTAATAGTAATGGGTCAAAATATTACAGTAGATGGTACTGTAACAGGAGACACATACCTCTTTGGAACAACAGTAACCCTAAGTGGAAATATATATGGTAGTGCAATATTAGCAGGATCCTCTGTAAATATTTCTGGTACCATTGCAGAAAATACATATGTAGCAAGTATAATGGCAGATTTAGATGGTACCTTTACTAAAGATATTGCTGTAGCTGCAGGAACATTTAAGATAAATGGAAGTGTAGGAGATGATATAAGGGTAGCATCTGGACAGATAATATCTACTGCTACAGTAGGAGGTGATTTCTTAGCAGGAGGAGAAAACTATACCATAGAAGAAGCCAATGTAAATGGAGACCTAATAGTAGGTAGTGATAATATATTTGGGAAAGACTTAGTTAAAGAACAAACCTTCGATTTTAGTAAAGATGACTTCCTAGGCTTTAACATAGGGTTAGCAATAGTAAATTTCATAGGAATGTATATCGTAGGTATAATATTAATACTCTCTGCACCTGTTAAAACATTACAAATAGAGAAAAAGATAATTAAATCATGGGAAGAACTACTTAAAAGCTACGCCATAGGATTAGTAGTACTTTTTACAATACCAATACCTCTCTTTTTACTAATACTTACCTTAGTAGGAGCACCATTAGCATTCTTAATAATTGGGATATTAATTTTCTTAGCAGCATTCGGAACAATATGGACAGAGTCTGCAATAGGACAGAAAGTATTACAACTAACAGATAGGAAAGATAACGGTAGATTCATATCATTACTCATAGGTAGATCTATATCTGTAATAGTAAGATTAATACCAATAGTAAGAGGAATATACTCTCTCTCTCTAATACTAATAACTGTAGGAGCAGTAGTAAGAACTAAGTATGATGCATTCTCACAAGCAAGAAAACAAAATACTACAGAGGTAAAAACTACTAAGAAGAAATAGGGATTTAAACAGAAATAAAAAAGGGAGCATAGCTCCCTTTTTTCATATACAACCTACTTTACTTTAACATCTCCTCTATGATTGTCTCAAAAGACTCATATGGATATGCTCCAGCTATTAACTTACCCTTAACATTACCATCATCATCTAATACCCCTATTACAAACCCTGGAGTACCCTGTACACCTGCTTTAGAACCATCTGCCATATCCTGAGCAATGGTATCTGCATATCTCTCATCACTCATACATGTATCATATTTACTCATATCTACTCCTAAATCTTTAACAATTGCTGATAAAGCATCTGTAGAAGTCTGAGAGAATGCTTTAGCATAGAATTCAAAGAACTTACTTGCTCCACTAATCTCATCTACACACAATGCTGCATTAGCCGTATCTAAAGCAATCTGTCCATGAAAATCTAATGGAAAATTTCTAACTACGTATATAATCTTACCCGTATCTACATAGTTCTCAATAATAGATGGCTTAGTCTCTGTAGCATGTCTCTCACAGTAAGGACACTGATAATCTGTATATTCAACAACCGCTACCTTAGCTTTCTTAATATCCCCTAAGTATGGACTATCACCAATGGTAGTCTCTGTCTCAGGAAACTCTTCCTGATTAGCAGTAGGATTCGCACTGTCATCTGTACCATCTACAGCTGGTGTACTTCCTTTATTAGTAAAAAATATTGCACCTGCAATTATTATTCCTGCTAGAATAATAGCTCCAGGTACCGCTATAGAATCAAGATCTATTACAATCTCATCTTTTTTCTCTACTTTTTTCTTCTCTTGAGCCATATGGATATATATAAAAAAATATTAATTAGGGGGCAATAAGAGAAATGATATTTTAAATATCTAAATATGTCAATTACTATATGATATAATTTTGATATGAATATACAGGTTACTAGTGAAAAGAAGAAAGGTATTAACAAAGGGATATTAGCAGTACTTTTACTCTTACTACTAGGTATACCTGCATACCTCTGTTACAACACTTTTCTCAAAGATAAAGAACCATTACAACAAGAAAATATTGAAGAAGAAATACCCGAACAAAGTGAAGAGGCAGAGGAAGAAATCATTGAAGAGGAAGAAGAGGTAGTAGGAGACCCATACGAAGAGCTACTACCTGTAATAGAGGAACAACAAGCATACATAGTAGTACCTACTAAGATAGATGATGAAAATCCTCCTACTCTAATACTATACAGCCACGGATCTAATACTAATGTAACTGATAACATGGGAGATCCCTTTATGAAAGATCTCCAAGCATATGGAATACTCTTTACACAGTACAACTATATCTTCGCAGCTTCTAATCAACATGATGTTAATTGGGGTAATAAAGCATCCATACAAGATACCCTTAATCTAAAAGATTGGGTAGAAAATACTTACCTTATACAACCAAAGGTATATCTAATTGGTTTTAGTATGGGAGGATTACCTACTATGAATTTTACAACCACATATCCTGAATTAGTTTCTAAAATTGCTCTACTAGCACCTACTACTAAAACTTCAGAATGGAATCAGGCTAGAGCAGACAAGGTTATGGATATTGATATTAAGATATGGCATGGGAATAAGGATGTAAATGTACCATACAGTAGTGTTGTATATTTTGTTAATGCACTCAAAAACTGGGGTAAAGATGATATACAATTTATTACCCTAGAGGGCAAAACCCACTTTGATATAGATACAGAGTATATGGAAGATATCTTAGAATTTTTTAATACTTAAGAGAAAATCTCTCTTCCATCTCCTTACCAACCTCAGGAGTTAATCTCCTTGATACATCATCTTGTAAATCCCCTATTGTACTCAATGCTTTCTCCCAATCATTCTCATTGTTGTTATGAGGTACTAAATGTATATGAGCATGAGGAACCATTCTACCCATAGAGAGGGTATCTACATATTGAAAGTCTAAATCTTTTATAAAATGATTACATATCTTTTTAACTACTCTAGCATACCCCTCAATATCTTCTACATCCCAAATGAATCTATAGTGAGTTTTAGGTATTACTAATGTATGTCCAGGAGTAAAGGAAGATATATCTAAAAATGCTAAATACTTCTCATCTTCATATATCTTGTAACAAGGTATATCCCCTTTTACAATCTTACAGAATATACAATCATCCATAGTTAGTTATAAATGAAAAATAATAATTCTACTCCAATATGTAAGAGTCTCTACATTAGATTGGAGATAATCTAAACTAACAAAACCAATATCTTCTAACCCTTCCTCTTTTACATGTACATCCATACCATCTAAATCATATACATATACTAAACCCACATGTACGTGATTAACGGGATTCTCATCTTCAAGATACACTAAACCAATATAGCTCTTTTTCACCACCTTACTTCCTAACTCTACTTCCTCATGTAACTCTCTTTCTAATGCTTTCTCAAAGATATCTTCCCCTTCCTTTAAATCAATCTCTTCAATATGACCACCCAATGGTAGGGGACAGAGAGAGTTTAATCTCTCTTCATTTCTTTTTACTTGCTTATGTAAAAAATACTTATCTTTGTATCTAAGTATTACCTGTGCAATTATCTGTTTATACTCAGGATCATTTTCTAACTCATCTCTTACTCTAAACTCACTTTCCTCTTTTAGTAATTTTAGATACTTCTGTACATCACTAGAGAGGAAACCATTCCACTTACCATACTTAAAAAGGGTATCACTTTTTATACATAGGATTTTTTCTTTCATAGATACTTACTCTTCAATTACAATAGCTGTTGCAGGACACATATCATGTGCCTCTTTTACCTTTGTTTCTAATTCCTTAGGAACATCTTTACCCTTAACATCTGTTTTTACATCTACAGTCCCATCCTCTTTCATTTCAAATATTTCTGGACATATAGCTACACATGAACCACATGCTATACATTTACCTTGGTCTATTGATACTTTCATTATTACTAAATATGAATTTATATCAATTGCTTTTTC
>CAYSEU010000004.1:0-29290 GCA_964430365.1 uncultured Candidatus Saccharibacteria bacterium | reverse complement strand
ATTAACGTAGGTGTTAATTTAGCCTGTATTAACTCACCCTCTTTTACATACAGAGAAAGAATTAGACCCTGCCTAGTACCAATCCATCTATACTGATCAAAGTAAAGGTTCCCTAAACCATAAAATATTAAACCATCATTGTAGACCTCATATGTTTGAGGCTGATGTGCCTGTGTCCCTATTACTACATCCGCTCCTAAATCTATTGCTTTTCTAAATACTCCCTTTTGATCTGGAGAAGAGAGAGGTTTATAACAGATTGGAAAGATTACATCAGAGGAAGGATAGCTGTAACACTCTTGGAATTGGAATGTAACTATTACTACATCTGCATTCTTATTAGCCTCTGATATATCACTTGTTAATTTAGCTACAGAGTATGAATTTGCACCTGCACTACTCTCACCAGCTAATGCTCCACTACCAAGCATTGTGTCGTAGTAGTTATATCCCACAAAAGCTATTGTATTTCCCTTAACCTCTTTATACAGTATCTTACTAGCATCTTTTGTATTTAAACCACCTCCAAAGTAATCCCAACCTAATTCTTTATACATCTCTATACTCTTAGCGTTATTACTAGCCCCAAAATCATTATTATGATTCCCTGTTAACTCTACAATATCTACTCCACTAGCTTTGAGTGTATCAATATATTTAGGATTAGAACAAAACCTCATCCCACTATACACTGCACATCCTTCTACAAAAGATACTTCATTAGAGATGTGCGTAAGGTCTGCATCTGCTAAAAATGTTCCAATACTTTGTGCAGGGTAATCGTAATCTTTCAATGAATCCATCTTAGATGCTAAACCCCTAGATATTGCCACTACACCACTCATATTAATCTTTGCAATACTGTCGATATCTAGAGTACTACTTTCTCCATATTTCAATTCCATATTCAAACTTAAAATATGAGAAACAAAGCTCGTTCTTTCCCCCTCTTCTAACACATATCTAAATGAGAATGTATCTAATTGATTCTCCAAAGGATATATACCATCTACTGAGAGTACCTTCATATCATCTGTAATATCACTAGCTGATACCAACCCAATATACTCTTCACTCTTTTTTAACTCAGAAACAATATCCTCTGTACTTACTACCTCTTTCTTACCCACTAAATTCTTAACTAATTCCATATCTTTTTCACTAACATATATACTCTTAACATCATCTAATGAGATATCTGATTTAATCCAATATATATGACCCACTGGTACATACTCTTTTGAATACATACTACCCTCTACTTCCAAAGTATTCTTAATTACATACTCACCCTTTTTTACAAACTCAAATCTTTTCTTACCCTCTAATTCTATATCCTCTACACTAGCCTTAATCATATCTTGAATTTCTGTAGGTATCTGTTCATCAAAAGATACCTTAAAAGTCTCATACTCTACTTTAGGAGGAACATATACAAATATCCCTAATACAGTAGATGGAGGTATTTGATCTTTAATGTATATATATGAAAAAAAGGCTAAAAATGGTATAATTATGTATAGAGGTATTAAAGGTAACCTTTTACTTCTTCTTTGTCTTTTTCCCTTGGTAAGAACCATATTTAACATATATGAATATATAATATTAAAGATTTTTTTAATACAAAGTCTTACTATGGGGTTAGAAAGGGGTAACTATGAAAAACATAAAGATGTACAACAAAAAGAATGTATTAGCCGTTATTGCTGGTATTCTTACTACCGGTTTAATACTAAATACTGTTCATGACATTGCCTTAATACAAATTGAAGGTATTGAGAATGCTAAATTTCAAAAAGAGTTTGAAGAGGATGTAGCATATATACAGAATAACTCTGTACAAGAGACAATATTAGAAAACCCTACTTCAATATCTCCTGAAGATGCTCTTAAGGCTAAAAAAATTGAAGATATTAGAAAATACCTTACTAAGAGAGGTGCTCCACTTGCCGCTAATGCTAAGGATTTTGTAGAAGCCGCAGATATGTATGGCATCGACTATAGATTGGTTGCCGCTATCTCTATCATTGAGTCTAGTGGTGGATTACATAACTTTAAACCTTACAATGCATGGGGTTGGGGTAGCTACTCTTTTAAAAACTTTAAAGAAGGTATCTATACTGTATCTAAAGGTTTAGGTGGATATTACTCTAGAGGATTAGATACCCCTAATGAAATATCTGTATATTACTGTCCTCCCTCTGCTAGCTCATGGGCAGGAAAAGTATCATACGTTATGAATCTAATAGGGGAGTAAGTATAATTAATAATGGGAGAAACTAAGTTAGGAAAATTTACGGTACTCTTTCCCAATGGGAGAGAGTACCATTTTTTAAAAAGAGAGATTTGGAATCAGAAGTCTTACTTTTTTAAATCTAATAAATCTCAACCCTTTATAGTTGATATTGGATCTCATATCGGTATATCTGTTCTCTACTTTAAATATATATATCCTCATAGTAGGATACTTGCTTTTGAACCTAATCCCCACTCTTTTGATATATTAAATGAGAATATTCATAGAAATGGGTTAGAGGATATTAAAACAGTAAACAAAGCTGTATCTTCTAAAACAGGTAGTACAGTACTTCATATTGATGCAACTAGTAATGGATGGGAATCTAACTCTAGTCTAATGGAAGGTAGTTGGAATGGCAGAGAGAGTACTAAGGGTATATCAATAGAGAGTACTACCTTAGATTCATATTTAAAGGGCATTGAGTGTATAAATATGCTTAAGATTGATACTGAGGGAAGTGAATTAGATATTTTAAAAAGTCATAGAAAGATATTACCTAGAGTAGAAAATATATCTGTAGAGTATCATCCAGTAGTAAATAGAAAGATTAAAAAGGTATTAGAGATACTAAAGGAGTATTTCTCATTAGATATATATATGGATGGGAAATTACTGAAAAATATTCCTGAAAACAAACTACTAACGATACAGGGAAAGAAAAGAAAATAGGGTTGATTTCCAACCTTTTCTAAATATTTTATACAGTTGATTACCTAATTTTTTACTGTCATGTCTTACTAAACTTCTTACTAACTTATCTCCTTTATCTTTCTTTAATACGGAATTAGCTACTAAGTCCTCTTTGATTACTATACGCTTACTACTGGATTCTAAATCATCCATAAAGATATGTTCACCATCTTTAATATATCTTTTGTATGCAGAGGTAGGAATCTTACCATTATTAAGTAATACATAATCAAAGGTTCTACCTATATATCCTTCTACAAGCTCTAACATACTTCTTTGAGTAAATCCTCTTGTTTGACCAATCTTAGACATTAGGTTAGGTATAAAGATGAGTTTAGCTTTTGTTTTTTGTAAAGCCTCAGGTATACCCTCTACTATTATGTTAGCAAGGGTAGTAGTGTATAGGTCTCCAGGGCCTACAACAACAAAATCAGAATCTAATATACTATCTACTGCCCCTCTATATGCTTTTGCTTTTCCTTCAAAGTAAAACTTCTCTATTTTCCTATCCTTTGTAGGCTCATCTATTAGATGTTCCCCTACTACCTTAGTACCATTACTATACTCTGCTACCAACTTCACCTTATCTAGTGTTACTGGATATATATTACCTCTTACATTAAAGAGGTATCTAAACATCTCTATAGCTTCTACCTCATTTCCCGTAATCTCTGTCATAGCAATCATTAAAAGGTTTCCCATTGTATGACCCTTTAAACCATCTCCTTGAGAAAATCTGTATGTAAACAAATTTCTAAGTATATTACCCTCATTATCCTCTGCTAGCGCTATTATCGATTTTCTTAAATCACTCAGTGGTAACAACCCAAACTCATCCCTAACTACGGCATTGCTTCCTCCATCATCCATCATTCCTACAATAACGCTTAATTGAAGGTCTGCTCTGTCTTTCAACCCTTCTAATACTGTAGATGTACCTGTTCCTCCCCCTATTACCGTTATCTTCATAGTTATGATTGTATATCAAAAAATGATATAATTAAATGTTTAAATTACCATTATACATAAATATGAACTTCAAAGTCGGATCAAAAGTCTTTTACCCATCACATGGAGCAGGTTGGATTAGAAACAAGAAGGAGATTGAGTTTAATGGTGATATTAAGATGTATTTTGAATTTGAATTTATAAACTCTGCTTTAACAGTATCTACCCCTATTGAGAATATTGATATGTTAAATGTTAGAGATGTATTTTCACAAAAGGAAATTAAAGAGAAAATCTCTGTACTTAAGAAAAAGCCATATAAGGATCCTAAGACTCAGGATTTTAATAAGTTGATGGAAATCTTTAAGAAATTAGAAAACGAAGCCACTATAGAGTCTGCAATTGAAACAATACAGTACTGTAATCATATTAAGAAAGAAAGAGAAAAAGATGGGAGATTAATACCAGTATCAATAGAGAATGAACTCTCTAGAGCAATAGGTGAGATAGTTGGTGAGTTAGCAGTATCTTCAGGTGTTAAATTAGAAACAGGTGCTAAAAACTTCGAAAAGATTACTGGTATAGATACTTCTAAGATGATTACTTACTAATTACTTAAGTATCTCTATTAATATATCTTCTTCTCCTGCTTTTACTTTAGTATTACTTTCTAAAATATCCACCCTATTTATCTCATTAAGTAATATCCCTCCCTTAATCTTCTCACTATACTTTTCTAAGATATCCTCTATTACCTTACTTGAAGTAGAGTAGTTAATAGATACTCTCTCTCCTACTTCACAACCTCCCTCTTTTCTAGCTACTTGTAATCCTCTTAATATTTCATTTAGTAACCCTTCCTCTTTTAATTGCTCGGATATATGTGTATTCAATGATACAAATATATTACCTGTACTTTGAGTTTTAATATCATCACCTGATACTTGCTCTTTACTGTACTGCACCTCTTTTACATTTAATTCCCCTTTGATAAGGTCTAACATCTCTTTGTTAGATATAGGGACATATACTTTAGAGAGTGGCTGTCTAACTTTTAACCTATTCTCATCTCTAATATTAAGACCCATTGAACATATATTTCTAGTTACTTCCATATCCCTTATTAACCTTTCATCAAGATATTTACTGTTAAGTATTGGGTAATCTTCTAAATGTACAGACTCTTTACCATTAACTACTAGGGTAAGATATGCTGATTCAGATATAAAGGGGGCAAATGGTGCTAACAATTTACTTATCTCTAAGAGTACATGGTGTAGGGTATTTAAAGCTTCACTATCTCCACTTACAAATCTATCTCTACTTCTTCGTATATACCACTTAGAGAGTACATCAATTAATTCAAAAACTGATTTAGTAGCCTTTTGAAGTTTGTACTCATCCATACTCTTAGTTACATTTTTTACAGTATTGTTTAACATAGATACTATCCACCTATCCATAACATTTTCGGGTTTGTAATTTGGAGTATATCTCCAATTGTACTGCTCTTTGTAATTAAGGAAGTACTTAACACTGTTCCAATATGGTAGTAGTACAGTGCCAGTAATTTCTTTTAAAAACTTCTCACTAAATATTACCTCTTCACCATTTACAATTGGAGAGCTTAGAAAGTACAACCTTAGTGCATCTGCACCCATCTGATCTAAGACAGTATTAACTTCAGTATAGTTACGCTTACTTTTAGACATCTTAGTACCATCTGGGGCAAGTGCCATACCATTTACAATTACATTCTCAAATGATTTTTTACCAAAGAGAGCTATACCTAACACATGTAATGTGTAAAACCAACCTCTTGTTTGATCTACACCCTCTGCTATAAATTCACCTGGGTATTTACTCTCAAACTTCTCCTTATTTTCAAATGGGTAATGTAACCTAGCAAAAGGCATAGAGCCTGAATCATACCAAACATCTATTACATCATTTACTCGACTCATCTGACCTCCACATTTACATGCATACTTTATCTCGTCTACAAATGGCTTATGTGGGTCTTTTAGTTCTACTCCACTCTTCTCTTTTACTTCAGCTAATGAACCCATTACATCCTTTTCCCCACATTTATCACAAACCCATACAGGAAGTGGTGTTCCCCAATACCTATTCCTACTCAATGCCCAATCTCTTGCTTCTTCTAACCAATTTCCGAATCTCCCTTCTTTAAAATGATTAGGGACCCAATTAATATCTTTGTTTTCTTTTACTAACATATCTCTAATTGCAGTAACTTTTACGTACCAACTCTTAATAGGCTTGTATATGAGAGGAGTATTAGTTCTCCAACACATGGGCATTTGGTGTTCATAATCATAGTGAGAAAAGAGTAAATTCCTTTCCTCAAGGTCTTGCATAATATATTTATTAGCCTTTTTGTAAAACATACCCTTAAACTGCACAATCTCATCTTTCATATTTCCCTGGTCATCTAGGTAATCAAACATCCCTATACCCATATTTGTCATTAATATAAAATCTTCTTCACCATATGGTGCTTGATGTACTAAACCAGTACCATCTTCAAAAGTAACATGGTCTCCATGTACAACTTTAAATGCTCCTTCGGAACTTTTATTGGCATAGTAGGGATACAATGGTTCATACTCTTTACCAATTAATTCACTACCTTTGTATGTTTTATCTATTTTGTAATCTTGTTTAAATATATTCTCTACTAACTCTTTAGCTACAATATATTTTTCGCCACTATATTCTACTTCTACATAATTAAAATCTTTTCCAACAGCAACAAGTAAGTTACCTGGTAATGTCCAAGGAGTAGTAGTCCATATTAAAAGATATGTATCCTCCTCTTTAAGCTTAAGCTTAACAATAACTGCAGGATCCACAATAGAGGTGTAACCTCCTAGAGCTACTTCTGAGTTAGAGAGAGTTGTACCAGCTCTTGTAGAGTAAGGTACAACCTTGTAACCCTCATAGAGTAACTCTTTCTTGTAAAGCTCTTTTAATGACCACCATACACTTTCAATATACCAAGGATCCATAGTAGCATACTCCTCATCACTGTTTACCCATCTTCCCATTCTCTCAGTTAATGCAAATATCTCCCCCTTATACTTCTTAACAGAAGCCCTACATAACTCATTAAATTTCTCTACACCAAACTTCTCAATATCTTCTTTCTGTTCAAAACCCAATTCTTTTTCTACCTCATACTCTACTGGTATACCCTGACAATCCCATCCTAAACTCCTCTCTACACGATATCCTTTCATAGTTTTGTATCTAGGTACTACATCCTTAATTACCATTGTTAGTGCGTGACCGTAGTGTGGTTTGTTGTTAGAGGTAATGGGGCCATCATAGAAGGTAAAAGATTTTTCTTTAGATCTTTGTTTTATACTTTTTTCTAATATATCCTTCTCTCTCCAATATTTAAGTATTTCTTCCTCTGTTTTAGAGAATGTAGGTATATATTGATTTTTAGATATCTGTATATCTTTCATATTGTAAGAGTAAATATATTAAACAAAAATCCCCTTGTAAGATATGATACCTATTTATATCAATTCTTACAAAGGGACGAATATTCGTGTTACCACCCTTATTTATAGTTACATTACTATAACTACCTTATTAACCACTATCATGGTTTAAGCTATTTACGAAAGCTACTCGTTGGAGTCTACTTGTCAAAAGACTTTCTTTCCACCACTCACCAGTGATATCTGGGTCTTTGTGTTACTGCTATTATACCAACCCTTACTTCTAAATACAAAAGATATGTATATTTTGGTATACTCAGATATATATATCTAATATTAAAAATATACTTAATATGACAGAATTTAATGGAGAAAAAGGATTAGTAGAACATGCTGAAGATTTAGGAGGAGTAGTTAAAGATGTACAGATAGATGTACCTCAGGAGCCACAAGAGAAAGCAGAATTCCCTAAAGAGAATTTCATTGAGGAAGAGGTAGGTGGAAGGAAAGAGTATATTGGTGTAGATGGTACAAGATATGATGAATATGGTAATGTAATACGAAAAGGAAGTGGTGATGATACAGAGGATACTGAGTAATATTGATTTAGACGATATTTACAAAGGGAAGAGTGTATATCCACCAAGAGAGTTTCTTTTTAGAGCTTTAGATTTAACACCGATAGAGGATGTAAAAGTAGTAATACTTGGTCAAGATCCATATCATGGAGAGGGTGAGGCTAATGGTTTAGCATTTTCAGTAAACAGAGATATTAGAATACCACCTTCACTAAGAAATATTTTCAAAGAATTAAACAGTGATTTAGGTATCCAGATACCAACCCATGGTGACTTAACTAAATGGGCTACACAGGGAGTATTACTGTTAAATAGTGTACTGACTGTTAGAAAAGATACACCCAGTTCTCATAAAGATTTAGGGTGGCAAGAGTATACAGACTCTATTATTAAGGACATCTCTTATACAAAATCCAATGTCGTATTTATCCTTTGGGGTAAATATGCACAAAGTAAAAGAGGCTTAATAGATGAGAGTAAACACTTAGTAATATCATCTCCCCACCCATCTCCATTTTCAGCAAGAAAGGGGTTTTTAGGAAGCAAACCCTTTAGTAAATGTAATACATATTTAAAGAGTAAAGGTATAGGAGAAATCGATTGGAGTATAGATTAACTAAAAATACCCCATATACTGTATAATTAGGGTATGTCTGAAAAAGAATATATAAAGGAATGTGAAGCATTTTTCTCCTTCGATTCAAATGATGAGAGATATGAGATTGTACTTCCTAAAGAAGAGGAACCAATGTATGGAACCATCTTACATATTGAAGATGGAGAGAAAGAGACCTTAAATATGCAAGCATGGACCTTAAGATTTATTAATACCCTAGGGTATAGAGAGAATCTTAATATTGAAGATATTACTACTCTATATGAAAAAGAGGATGATACCATCCTCTTTACTGGACCCTTTGGAATTTTAAAAATCTCTAAAGCTTGTAACCTTAAATATGA
Source organism: uncultured Candidatus Saccharibacteria bacterium (assembly GCA_964430365.1). Lineage (GTDB taxonomy): Bacteria > Patescibacteriota > Dojkabacteria > SC72 > SC72 > JAVEVH01. The sequence goes on along the minus strand of CAYSEU010000004.1, from coordinate 20,345 downwards.
GAGAGTAATTACTTAATCTCTACACCTCCAAACATAACTCCACCTGTAATTTCTAATACAGGGGTATCTACCTTTCTCTCTTCTACTTTAGGTTCCCATGCACCTAATACCACAGAACCCTTGGTTTTTACTCTACAATCCTTAGGTACAAATATCTCTACTCCACCAAATGCACAATTAATATGTATTTTAGCACCACCCTTTGAAATCTTTGCGTCTCTCAAATCTAGTTGCAATCCACCAAAAGCCACATTAAATTCTCCACCTTTGAAATCTTGAGATTTAACTTTTCTATCCAATCCCCAAAATACTACAGTATCAGAAAGAAATTCTTTTGAAGATGTACCTGCTTCTGGTTTCTTTTTAGTTTCCCCTGTACCCAAAAGTATAGACATACCTATTGCTATTAATATGATTGGCCATAGGACTGCAAAGAAGTTCCAACTAAAGAGATTGGAAGAAAGGAATGCTACACCTAAAAGTAAAAGTATTATACCTGGTACATTATTCCTTTGTGTAAGGAACTTAGCTCCTAAAAATATTAATATTAATGGCCAGAACTTCCATATTACGCTCCATATTATTCTACTGAAAGCAGGAAATATGGAGGTTTGTTCTAGTAAGAGTAATACTCCAAGAAATATTACTATTACCCCAAAAAGAAACTTACTATTCATTTTCATAATATACATTTATTTAATTTATTAATTACTTTTTAAAACAAAGGAACCTACACCGACATTTACATTCATAGTAATATTTATCTCTGCCTCTTTATAGTTAGACGAGGTATACTTACCACTACCCGTAGAGAAGTCAGATATATCTTTACCCTCTATATTAATCTTACCTACTCCTAAATCATACTCAAAAATATACCCTACTCTAGAAGGAATTGTAAGTTCCATTTTACCAGCACCAATATTAAAGAATATATCACCAGAAGGAATACTGTATTTACTAAATGTAACATCTAACTCCCCTGCCCCAATATCTGCATAGAAATCATTTACTGGTAATACTTGGAGGTCTAATACTCCACTACCTGCTCCAATCTCTAAATCTAATGTAGTAGGGATCTCTAACTGACCAAGTGTAATGTCATATGTAGCTTCATTTGGGAAAAGATTGAAGTTTTTTGAAGATGCAGATTTAAAATCCAAACTCAATATCCCATCTTTTTCATTCTTAGTTAGTTGTGAATCCTGATATATCCTTGGGTAGTCCTGAGAAACAAAGAAGTAATCCTCTATCTCACTATCTTCCACTATACTCATCTTACCAGCCCCTACATCTATTTTTATGTCCCTCTCTTCTATATTTGTATACTCATCAAATGATACATATATTTCATTTTGTACATTATCCTTACTTAGGTTGAACATACCTCCACCACCCTTTAATACCCAATCATTTACACTCTTAGGAACAAAGCTAATACCATTTGCAGTGTATTGAATATATGCTGCTCCAAATACTCCTAATGTTAGAACTATTGTAATTATTATCTCTAATGCCTTTGCTATTGCTGAATTCCCAAGTATTATCTTTATACCAATGAGTATTATCATTACTGGCCAGAATCTCACTATATACTCCCAAATACCCCATCCAACCAGACCTGTTGTATTTAGTAAAAAGAGAATACCTACAAGAACAAGAAATATTGCCCAAGAGTAATTTCTCTTATTTTCCATTTTAGATATTAAAACAAATTATATATATTATTTCTTACTATCAGATTTAACCTCATTTACAATTTTCTTACCCTTTTGTTTTATCTCTTTTGCATTACTTGCCATAACCTCTTCAGAAGAAAGATCCGTTGCAGATTGAGTAGGTATTACTATCCAAAGTATTATATACAGTACTAACCCAGTACCACCATATACAATAATTAGTGCAAATATTAACCTTACTATTGTTGAATCTATATTAAAGTACTCTGCCAATCCTCCACAAACTCCCCCTATCATTCTATCTGTTTCAGATCTAAAAAGTTTCTTTCCCATATTTAAAATTTTTAAGTTATGTATCTCTTTGTATTGTAAAGGATTTCTTTTCAAATGTTAAGATAGTTGACATATGAATATTAAATTAATAATATGTACCCATACCCTAGGTGAGGGAATAAGTTGGGGAAATATCATTATGAAGAATATTTTAATAGTAGGGTCACTCTTTTTAGTAGGAATAATAATATGGTTAGCAATACTATCTCCTAATATCTCACAGGAGAAAGAAGTTAAGGCTCAAAAAGATGAGAGTGTTGTAAGAATGGAAGATGGTATTCAAGTCATATATATAACATCTACTAATGGAGGATATTCTCCAAGAACAGTTACAGCAGATGCAAATATCCAAACAATCTTACGAATGAGCTCAGAGAATTCATATGGGTGTGAAAGATCTTTTAGGATACCCAGTATGAATATTAATGAGATTCTACCTACACAAGGAACAACAGAGATAGATTTAGGAACACCAGAAAAAGGAGAAGATATATTTGGCTCTTGTAGTATGGGAATGTATACATTCACAATAACTTTTGAATAAATGATATGGAAGAGAGAAACATACAAATAAAAGGGATGCATTGTGCTAGTTGTGCTTTTAATATTGAAAATACTCTTAGTAAAAACAAGGGTATTAAAAATCTAAAAGTAAACTATGCAACCGAAAAAGCTACCTTCCAACATGATACATCTGAAATTACACTAGAGGAGTTAAATAAACAATTAAGGGAGATTGGATATGAGTTTGATTTTGAAAATGACAATGACAAATTACGTCTCTTAAATATTCAAAAAAGAAATCTTTACATACTAATCCCAATTGCTCTTTTACTTTTTTTACAAATGATCTGGGAGATTGCATCTAAAAATATGACCTTTTTACCATCCATTGATATAAATATGATGATATTAAACCCTTTTCTTTTCTTAATTTCGACTTTTGTATTATTTTACTTAGGTAAAAGCTTTGTACAAGGACTACTAAGATTTGTTAAAGGAAAAGGAGCAGATATGGATTCTTTAATAGGATTAGGAACAATATCTGCATATATTTACAGTACAGTAATTCTTTTTTCTTCTCTTTTAAATATTGAAATAGGGCTAATAAAGACTACTTACTATGATACCGTAATCCTAGTTATTGCTTTTGTATTACTCGGTAAATATTTAGAAGCTCGTTCAAAGATAAAAACAGGAGAAGCAATTCAAAAACTGCTTAATCTACAGGCAAAAACTGCTTTAATAGAAAGAGATGGAATAGAGAAAAAAGTACCAGTAGAAGATATTGTATTAGGGGACATTATAATTATTAAAGCAGGTGGCAAGATTCCCGTGGATGGGGTAATTTCTCAAGGACAGGGAATTTTAGATCTTTCGTTTTTAACAGGGGAACCCGTACCTGTAGAAAAGGGTATTGGGGAAGAGGTATTTAGTGGAGCTGTAAATAAGCAGGGGTATTTTAAATTCAAAGCAACAAAGATTGGTTCAGATACAATGCTTTCTGCAATAATAAAGATGGTCGAAGAAGCACAAAATAGTAAAGCCCCTATACAAAAAACCGCAGACCAAATATCTAGAATATTTGTACCTACAGTATTAGGAATTGCAACTCTTTCTCTAATACTTTGGATTACCGTTGGTCAAACAACTCTGCCCTTAAACGAGGCTATTATATACGGAATATCTTCTTTTGTTGCAGTACTTGTAATAGCTTGTCCCTGTGCATTAGGCCTAGCAACTCCCACAGCAATTATTGTTGGAGTTGGCAAGGGAGCTCAAAATGGAATCTTAATTAAAAATGCAGAGAGCTTAGAAAAACTATACAAAGTAGATACTGTAATATTTGATAAGACTGGAACCTTAACAAAAGGACAACCAGAAGTATCAAAGATTCTTTTTAATAGCAAAAATGAGAAAGAAATCTTAAGCTTACTCTACTCACTTGAGAACAAATCAGACCATCCTCTTGCAATGGCTATACGTAAGAAAGGAAGAGGTATGAATACAGAAATCTTAGAAGTAAGAAACTTTAAGAATATAGATGGTAAGGGCGTAGTAGGAACAATAGAAGGGAGGAAGTATTATGTGGGTAGTCCACAATTTATTAAAAATTTAAGAATTGATATAGATGAGAAAAAAATAGAGGAGCTCTCTAATGAAGGACAAACTACAATCCTTTTCTCAAATGAGAAAGAGCTTCTGGCTACTGTAGCTATTGCAGATCAGATAAAGAAGGAAAGTAAGTCTGTAGTTAAAGCATTACATACTCTTGGTATAAAGACTGCTATGATTACAGGAGATAGTAATATAACTGCGAATAATATTGCTAAAAAACTTAATATAGATATGGTATATGCAAAGGTATTACCTGATGAGAAAGCAAATATTGTTAAAAAACTGCAAAACAAAGGAAACTTTGTAGCTATGATTGGAGATGGAATAAATGATGCACCAGCACTTGCCCAATCAGATGTAGGAGTCGCTATGGCTACGGGTACAGATATAGCTATTGAATCTTCAGATATCACATTACTTGGAGGAGATATTAGTAAATTACCTCAAGCTCTTAAACTCTCTAGAGAAACAATGAAGACAATAAAACAGAATCTTTTTTGGGCTTTCTTTTATAATATATTGGGTATTCCACTTGCAGCAGGTCTTTTCTATCCATTCTTGGGTATCTTGTTAGAACCTGTATTTGCTGGTTTAGCTATGGCTTTTAGTAGTGTATCAGTAGTAAGTAATTCTTTAAGATTAAAATTAGTTAAAATACAGTAATATGGAAAACAAACAGCTTTATGTAGAGGGTATGCATTGTAAAGCATGTGAATCCCTGATAGAAACTAAGCTGGAAAAGATAAAAGGAATAGAAAATGTAAAAGCAGATCTATCAAGTAAAAAAGTAAATTTTGATTCTAAGAAGAGTACTTCTCAGTTGTTAGAAGAGATAAACTCTGTTATTGAACAGAATGGATATACTGTCCATAAGCAGCAGAAAAAAAAATATATGGATTACAAGGAATTGGGACTCTCTTTTGTAATTGCCTCTTGTATCATACTCCTTTTTGTATTAATACAGAAAGCTGGTATAACAGACCTAATTAATGCAAGTACAATGACATACCCTGTTGTCTTTTTCATTGGAGTAATAGCATCGGTATCAACATGTATGGCAGTAGTAGGTGGATTAGTTCTTTCAATCTCTTCTACATACGCTAAAAGGAAATCTAAAAATATACCCTTAACAATATTCCATATCTCAAGGATTGTATCTTTTTTTGTATTAGGAGGAGTATTAGGATATATTGGAACACTCTTTACACTTACACCAACTTTTTACTTTGTAATTACTGCTATACTGTTTTTGGTAATGTTAATACTCGCTATAAATCTGCTAGATATATCTCCATTCTTTAACAAATTACAATTCACAATGCCTAAGAGTTTAACTTCAAAGGTATTAAAGACAGAGAAGATGAAAAATATGTTTACCCCAATACTCCTAGGGACTGCATCATTCTTTCTTCCATGTGGGTTTACCCAATCTATGCAAATTAACGCTATGGCTTCTGGAGATATAGTACAAGGTGCTCTCATTATGCTAGTATTCTCTCTTGGAACTTTGCCTGTATTAGCACTAATTTCTGCAGGATCCAACAAATTAGCTAGCTCAGCGAGATCATCTCTTTTCTTTAGAACCTCGGGTTTCTTAGTACTCTTCTTTGCAATATATACCTTCTTTTCATCTTTAGTTGCAATGGGATTTCTACGCCCGATATTTTAAGTTAATATATATAAATAGAAATGAACACAGAAAAGGAAAAAGCTTTAATCAATTTTAGAAAGGTAAGAAGCTTAATGGATAAAATGGTTGAAATGGGGGAAAATGATGAGTATTGTATAGATATAATGCAACAGAATTTAGCAGCTGTAGGACTTCTAAAATCTGCACATCAAATACTGATGGAAACCCATCTTAGGCATTGTTTTACTAAAGCTATCACCTCTAAGCAGAATAAAAAGAAAGAGGAGATGGTAGAGGAGATTCTTACAGTCACTAAATTACTAAATAAATAATTTAAATACTGGTAGATATGCAACGAGGTATGTTAATACTAAATAAAGAGGAATTAGATCAACTTTTTACTGTACTAGATATTTCTGTATTTAGAGGTACCCAACTGTTTGAGAAATTAAATAGTGCATCAGGCAGTAACAATACCCAGGTAAGGATCTTACTTTCAGAAGATGAATTAGAAAGTATTATAGATGAGATAGGTATGCCTTTCTCAAATAATCAGATACTAAATAGTGCTTTGGAAAAAATAAATACCCTTATGATGAGTTTTAGGGATTAAATTGCCGGACATAGATTCGAACTATGATTAACGGTTCCAGAGACCGTCGTCCTACCATTAGACGATCCGGCAATAACCTGTAATTATACTACACCTATAATGTATTAATATACACCGTAATCCTCTCTCTTACTCTACTCTCTCCCATTACTTGCATTACTTGATACAAATCTGGAGTTTGTTTTCTACCTGTAACTGCGATACGAAGTATCATTGCGACATCCCCTATCTTACCTTTATACTTCTTAGGATGTTTCTCATACTCTTTGTAATCTGAACAGAACCCATACTTTTCCCCAATCCTTTTGATCTTACTAAACCATTCTGTAGAATCATCTCCAAAGTAATATGTATCTAAAAATTCATTTAAGATTTCCCCCTGTACTCCTCTCTCTATCTCTATTTCCTCTTTCTGAGAATCCTTAAACATATCATCAAAAAATATCTCAAACTGATTTGGTATATCAGACCATTTAACTATATCTTTCCTAATCTTAAAACCCTCTCTTTCAATATTTAAAATACTTAAACAGTAATCCTTTTGATTTACTAATTTAGTATGAATCTCAGTATTATATTTCTCTGCCCACTCTAATACATATTCATATACCTCTTGTGCACTTAATGTAGATATATACTCTTTAGAGATATCATTTAATTTAGTAATGTCAAATAGTGCTCCCGCCCTATTAAATTTCTCTAACTTTAAATCAAATTCCAATATCTCTTTTTGGGGATTTTGTATTCTCCAATCATAGAAATTAGAGTTAGCAATATTAAGAAGGTAGTCTTTAACTCCATTAATAGGGTAGCCATTTTCTACATAGTAAGAAACTGCTGACTCAGGATCTTTCCTCTTACTCAATTTTCTCTTACAACCACCTTCCATCTTCATTAATGGAGAAATATGACCGTATTGTAATTGCTCAAAACCTAATGCATTAAATATCTCCATATGTAAAGGTTGAGAGGATAACCATTCGTCACCCCTTAGTACAAAAGATATCCCCATTAAAGTATCATCTATTGGATGCGCAAAATGATATGTAGGTAATCCATCTGACTTAAGGAGTACAGAATCCATATCATTTTCAGAAAGAGTAATACCCCCTTTTATCAAATCCTTACTATTAATCTTGTTTTTAATATTACCTCTTGAGTACAACCTAATTACAAAAGGCGTACCTAAATCTAATTCTTTTTTAATATCATCAATATTAGCATCTCTCCACTTAGCCCATTTTCCAAAATATCCTGTTCTACTACCTAAATCTGTCTGTTCTTTTCTAATCGCTTCTAACTCTTCTTTTGTACAAAAGCATGGATATGCGAAACCCTTAGATACTAAATCCTTAGCAAATACCTTGTATATTTCTTCTCTTTCACTTTGGACATATGGACCATACTTTCCCTTACTCTCTTCCTCATTTACCATACCCTCATCAAACTGAATACCAAAATTCTTTAATCCTTCCACTATCTGTGTAATACCATCCTTAACCTCTCTCACCTTATCGGTATCTTCAATTCTTAATATGAATACCCCATTACTTCTTTTCGTAAGGATATATCCTACTAAACTGGTATATATATTTCCAATATGGATAAAGCCTGTTGGACTAGGAGCAAATCTTAATACTAACTCCCCCTGTTTAACATCTCTTTTAGGATATCTTTTTAAGATATCTTTACTACTTTCCACTATATTTGGAAAGAGAAGTTGAGATATATCAATACTTTCTTGCTCTTTTGTCATTTAAAAGATATGTGGTATAAAATTATGTTGATATAACATATGTACACTGTTATTATTATACCATGACATTAACGGAGGCTGCATTCTGGACTAAAAGATTTGGGATAATTGCACTAGTATTTCTAGGTGTTTCATTCATAACCCTGATCATAATATTCGGTTCTGCAACTACACCTCCTCCTCCACCAGAATATCAGCAAGGAAATTTCGCATGTACAGAAACTAAAGAAGAGTTCTTGGAAAATGCTCTCACTATACCCTCTTTAGATGTTTTACCAGAATCGGAAATGAGATTTAATCTACAAACAGAAACTGGTAAATATGACAACTTACCCTCTGTCGTGAATGTATATAGATATACAGATTTAGGACAAAGATTAAACTCCCAAGCAGATGCGAAGGTACTAGCCAAAAAGATGGGATTTGATCCAGAAAAGATAGTAAGAAAGGGTACTACCGACTATATCTGGGTAAATAATAGTAATCAAAAAAGTCTTCAGATTTCTGCTAGAGATTTAAATTTTACCTTAAAGACAGAAATCTCCAGAATAAGGAACTTAAGAAAAGAAGCAGATTTACCATCAGAGGGAGAAGCAGTCTCCCTAGCAATTAATGCTTTAAGATCACTAGGCGTATTAGATTCAGAATATGCGAAATTAAATAAAGTATTTTTAATAGATATTAATCCTGATGGTTCATATTCAGAGGCAGATAGTTTGATAAATGCTGAATTAATAAGGGTTGATTTTCTTAGAAAGGTTCCTCTCATCACCATACCAAGTAACCTTGTAGGTGTTGAGGATATAGTTAGAACTTTGGAAAGAAAAGATATGACATATGAAATGGGTACACAGGTAATAAATAATGAAAGGGTAGAGGTATATAACTTTAGTACACTACTTACATATCAAAATCCTCTTAAATCCAATATCTCTGTATATGTAGGACCTAAGGATAAAAGTAATGAGGTATTACAAGAAATATATCAAATTGATTTTAGGAGTTGGAGTCTAGAGGTAGAAAAGTGTGGTACATATGAGTTGATAACTCCTTCAACTGCATTACAAAAGATTCAGAATGGAGAGGGAAGTTTGGTATTTTTAAATGCAAATAATGACGAGGTAGAAGAATATATACCACAGAATGTAAAAGAATTTAATGTAATGGATATATATATAACCTACTATGAAGGACTCTTTGAACAGCAATATCTACAACCAGTATATATGATAGAGGGACAAGCTATATTATCTAATGGTAACGAGGCCGACTTCCATATATATTACCCCGCAATTAGTTATGAGACTCTTGATGATAAAAGAGAATTAGAGAAAGCTCCCGTAGAAGAATCTGGAGGAATTCTACCTTAAATACTCCCTACTCAGCCTTTCTAATTTAGCAGTATCAGTGAACCTATCTTCTGAACCTAGTACTACTGTCATTACACTGTTTCCATTTGGATACACAAAATATCCAGCAAAGCACTGTTTAGCTAAATCTGTAATTCCTGTTTTAAAACCTTTTGAGTAAGGGTTTACACCATACAGTTGATTTGTTGTATATATCTTCTTACTAATTACTTCCCCTTCACTACTCCAATTTACTGTTTCATTTCCTAAAGATACAGTACTAACAATCTCTTTGTAATTTTGTGCAGCAGATAGTAAGAGTGCAATATCCCATGCTGTAGAGAAATTACCCTCCTGATCTATACCTGCTGGATTACTAAAATGCGAATTAAACATTCTTAATGATTGAGCTTTTGTATTCATAGCTTGAATAAATCCTTCATACCCTTGATTTGGATAAGCATTAGCAAATATAAATGCAGTATCATTGTAAGAGCTCATTATCATAGCTTTAAAAAGATTTTCTACGGATATTCTCTCTCCTTCCTTTAACCCTAATTGCCAATCTAATTCTTCAGGTATATTCCCCCTATTTACCTCTATCACCTCATCTAATGGAAAAGTTTCTAATACAATAATAGCGGTAAGAATTTTTGTTAAACTAGCAATATATCTTTCCTCATGTATCTCTTTTTCAAAAAGTATATCTCCTGTTTGAGGATTAAAAACTAAAGCACTTAATCCTGAAATTGAAATATCTTCTATTTCTCCCTCACCACTCCCCCTTATCTCTGTTCCTTTTAACTGTACTAAGTATGTATCTTTTGGATATATACCTGTTTCAATGTACTCACTTTTTGGTTTAACCATAGAGAGTAAGAAAAGAGATAAAGAGACAAGTAGGGTTGGAATAGTGATAAAGAGAGAGATTTTTAAAAATGATTTCTTCTTCTTTATCTTCTTTTCTGCTTCTTTTGCCTCTTTCGCTGCTTTGTATGCCTGTTTAAACAGTTTCTCATCATATCTTTCGTCTGGGAGATTTTTCTCTTTGCTCTTTTTTACAACCTTTTTTTCATCTTCTGGCATACCTGATATATTACCATACGATAAAAGGTCTGTCCCACATCTGTCCCTCTTTTACTGGTACAAAGACTGTTGTGGCAGTATTTGGTACAACCTTTATGCGTTTTTTCGACCAAAAATACAAACTATTTTCTACCACCTTGTAGCTTCTAGCTAGGTAAAAAGGTAGAATTTTCTGTCTTAGACGACGGAATTTGCAAATGGTTAGTAAACTGAATGGGGACAGATGTGGGACAGACCCTTGGTTGTTCTTTTTGTGGGATGTAATATATAATAACGGAATAATCTTTGTATTTTAAATATGGAAAGGACACTAGTATCACAGCTTAAAGATAATATAGGTAGTACAGTTAGAATAAGAGGTAGAGTAGATACCCTCAGAGATCAAGGAAAGATAGTATTCCTAATACTTAGAGACATCTCAGGGAAAGTTCAAACAGTAGCATGGTCTGGTGGAGATAAGGAAGTATTTGATATTGCAAAAGGTTTAGTAGCAGAGTCAGTAGTAGATATAACTGGGTTAGTTAAGGAAGCAAAGCAGGTAAAAAGTGGATATGAAGTAGAGATACAAAGTATAAAGGTAGATTCTGTTTCTAAAGCACCATTACCAATAGTAATCGAGCAACCACACTCTCATAATATCTCTAATTTAGATAAAAGATTGGATTACAGATGGGTAGATTTAAGATCCGAGAGAAATGCTCTAATGATGTCTGTAGCTACAGTAATGGGTGATGCACTAAGAGGATACTGCATTAAGAATAACTTTAGAGAAATACAAGGATCAAGGATAATTAGTGCTGCTAGTGAGTCAGGAGCTAATGTATTTGAAGTGAAATATTTTGATAGAAAGGCTTACCTTGCTCAATCACCTCAATTTCATAAACAGATGGGTATAGCTGCAGACTTAGAAAGAGTATTTAATATGGGTCCTGTATTTAGAGCAGAGAAATCATTTACAACAAGACACTTAACAGAATACACTAGTTTTGATGTAGAGATAGGATATATAGATTCATTTAGAGATGTCTGTCACTTTGAGCAAGAAATGCTTAAGTATGTACTAAAGAGTGTAAAAGAGAAGTATGGAGAAGATATTAAAAGAGTATTTGAATTAGATATAAAGGTACCTGAAGGTGACTTTCCATATATTACTGTAAAAGAAGCAAAAGAGAAGTTAGCTAAGGCAGGTACACCTAGCAAAGATACAGGAGACTTCTCTCCAGAAGAAGAGAGAGCTCTAAGTGAGATTATGGAGAAAGAAACAGGCTGTGAATTCCTCTTTGTATATGAATATCCTCACAAAAGGAGAGCATTCTATCATATGAAAGATGAAAGTAACCCTGAGATAGCATTAGGTTTTGACCTATTCTGGAAAGGATTAGAGATTACAACAGGTGCACAACGAGAACATAGGTTAGAGAATCTCAAAGAGAGTGCGAAAGAAAGGGGATTAACGGAAGAATCTATGAAAGAATACTTTGAGTATTTTGAATATGGTTGTCCTCCTCATGGTGGATTTGGTATGGGTACTGAGAGGTTACTAATGAAAATGCTTGGACTTGGTAGTATCTTAGAAGCAACATATCTTCCTAATACACCAAATAGGTTGGGGAAATTAATAAATGTAGAGAAGAAAAAGACTAAGTAGAATATCTCCACTCTTTTACTAAAAATTGAATCTCTTCATTACCATTCCATGAGTTAATACCTACTCCCCCTATTACATCTATTTTGTCATCTAATTGAATTTCTTGAGTATCTTCCTCGCAATTAAACATTACTAATGTAATTAAATCTATACCATCTCCTTTACATATTAATTTCATATGATTACCCAGCTTACCCATTATCTGCTTTTTTAATACTATTAACCCTGTCATCCCTATTAATGGCTTACTATTACCATATCCAAATGGTTTTAATATATCTAATTCGTCTACTAAAGATTTAGATATGCTTTCACTACTAAGTAGTAAATCTATATTTAAGTTTCTTACTAACATTTCTTCAGTAATTAATTCTTCCGATATCTTATGTATACATTCACTGAATTCTTTCTCTTTACCTTTTTTTACTGTAAAACCTGCAGCTAAATCATGACCTCCATACCTATCTAAATATTTATCGCATTTAGACAGAGCACTAGTCACATTAAAACCAGGTATACTTCTAGCAGAGCCCCTTATACCCTCCTCACCTCTTGTTCCTACTAATACTGGTCTATGATACCTTTCATTAAGTTTACCTGCTATTAAACCCACTATACCCTCATGCCAATCATCACCTACTACAAAGAGTAATTTATCATTACTCTCCCCTATTCTCCCAATAGCTTCATCTAATCCATTTTGAGTCATAAACTGTCTTTGGTAATTAGTTTCATTTAATATCTCAGATATACTCTTACATACCTCCTCTTTCTCACTTACCAAAAGCTTAACAGCATCTAAAGGAGACCCTATTCTTCCTGCAGCGTTAATTCTAGGTCCTAGTACATATCCTAAGTGATAGCTATCTATATCTTTTTGTTCTATTCCAGCTACCTTAATTAATTCACTTAAACCTACTCTTCTGCCCTTTTTAATCTGTTCTATGCCATACTTTACGACTACTCTATTAATCCCTTGAAGTGGCATTAAATCCGTAACAGTAGCCATAGTTACTAGGTCTAAACCTTTGGTATTTTCATTAATCTCAGTATCCATATATAGTTGAGATTTAATGGCCTGTATTAAAAGAAATGTTACAAATGCACCACATATATTTGTATCAGGATATTCATGAGAAGGATACATAGGGTGAACAAGTGGGTACTCTAAATCGGTACCTAAATCAGAGGGTGGTTGATGATGATCAGTTATTACAAAGTCTAAACCTTTCTCTTTTTTGAATTCTTTAATTAGCTCCCTATCTCTTACACCACAATCTACAGAGATTAGTAATTGTCCTCCTAGTTCTAATACATCATTTACAGAAGACTCTGTTAATCCATATCCTTGATCTACTCTACTAGGTATATATGGTATTATATCTACTTTGATATTTAATTTCTCAGATACTTCCTTAAAAAGAAATTCCCAAAGCATACTTACACTACAGATACCATCTGCATCAAAATCTCCGTGTATTACTATTTTTTTACCATCCTTTACACTCTTTACTATCTCTTTTGCTGCTTTCTTAGTATTAAAAAGCTTCTCAAAAGAAGGTATATCTTTTAGAGTACTATTTAAAAATTCCTCCTTATCTAGACCCCTACTATTAAGAATATATTGAGCAATATTCTCAGATATCTTTTCTTTAGGTAATATCCAATTACTACTACTTTTAAGTGTCATTTTGACTAAACTGTTGAATTAAATCCCAATTGAAGCCCTTACGTTGTAAAAAACCAACCATCTTAGAATCATTAATATCAAATTTCTTACCTCGATATCTTTTCTCAAAGGTATTTTTTAATACCTCTAACTCATCTGGTATATCCTCATCACATACCATTTGAGCAATATCTTTACTTATACCCTTAGATATTAATTCTGATATTAATATACTCTTTCCTCTTGGTTTATTTCTTAGTCTACTAGATACAAAGCTTCTAGCAAAACTCTCATCATCTATATATTTATACTCTTTTAATTTACTCACAATCTCATCAAAAAGAGTATCCCAATCTAAATATATTTCTTCTTTAAACCAAATATTCTTCTTTTTGAATTTAAGATTTCTTAAATATTTATACACCTGAAACTCTGTTTTAGGAGAATGGGAAAGATACTCTGTTACACGAGTAAGAAATCTACTTATTAGATCTCTTTGCACTATCCTATCCAATACCTCTTGAGTAATATCTAGACCTTCATACAGATTCTCACTAGCTAATGTATCTAAGGATATACCACAAAAGAATTCCTCATCAATGTAAAGATTAACTCTATTAGGATCTCTTTTTTGATACTCTATTTTACTTACTCTCATCTACTTCATTTTAGCACGTACTGCTTTCTCAATCTCATCCTTAAGCTTCTTATCCTCTTTTAAAATCCCTACAGTAGCATCTCTACCCTGTGCTAATTGATTATCACCATACTTAAACCAAGCACCTGCTTTCTCTACAATACCTTGCTGTATTGCTGCATCTAAAATACTACTCTCTTTATCTATACCAACGGGATATATCATATCAAAGGAAGCCTCCTTAAATGGAGGAGCCATCTTATTCTTCACTATCTTTACTACTCTTGTATGCCCTACCAAATTACCCTCTCTCATAATTTTTTCTCTTTGTCTAATATCCATACGAATAGAGGCGTAGAATTTGAGTGCATTACCACCCGTTGTAGTTTCAGGATTACCAAACATTACACCAATTTTCATTCTTAATTGATTTAAGAAGATGATAGTGGTACCTGTTTTACCAGTAATAGCGGTAAGCTTTCTTAAAGCCTGTGACATTAGTCTAGCCTGCAATCCCATATGACTATCACCCATCTCCCCCTCTATTTCGGCTCTTGGAGTAAGAGCGGCAACTGAGTCTACTACTACTACACCAAAAGCTGCAGATCTTACTAGCGTTTCTAATATCTCTAAAGCTTGCTCTCCAAAATCAGGTTGAGATATATACAAATCATCGATGTTAAGACCAATGTTTTTAGCATATGTAGGATCAAATGCATGTTCAGCATCAATAAAGGCAACAGCGTCTCCCTTCTTTTGAGCCTCAGAAAGAATATGAATTGCAAGTGTAGTTTTACCAGATGACTCTGGCCCATATATCTCCACTATCCTTCCTTTAGGAATACCCCCAATACCAAGTGCCATATCCAGTGAAAGTGCACCTGTAGGTATAACCTCTATATCTATTCTCTCCTTACTACCAAGCTTCATAATGGATCCTTTGCCAAACTGTTTCTCTATTTGTGCTACTGCTACATCTATTGCCTTACTCTTACCACTATCTACTGTACTTTTAACTTCTTTCTTTACAGGTGTCATAGTAAATACTATATAAACTTATATATACCTCTTAAGCATATCAAAGGCTCTACTCTTCGTCAAAAGAGAGGCGATATATTAATGAAAATTAAAGTAAAAGGTAACCAGAAAAGTTCTCTATGAATGCATTTCTAAGTTTATCACTCTCCCTTATATATCTAGCTATTTCTAACTGTACGGAAGGTACTTTTAACTCTGATGCAACATACTCACCTAATGTTTCTTCTAAATCATCATTTAATCTAAAAATACATGAATTAATACCCCTTAACTTACCCCTATCTACTGCCTTACTAATCTCTTTACTTAAATCAATAGATTTAAAATATTTAGAAGGGTAGTAAATACCTAAATCATATTCATTAGAAAGATTAAGACCATGGATATCAAAGAATCTTGTAATATTTCCCTCCTTAATTATTTCCGCTACAGCTTGCTTATATGGGTTATCCTTAATCTTATGGTAATTAGGATCAAAAGGGGTTTCTTTTGCTTGAACTATTCCCCATACACCTGTATTAGCACAAATCTCTTTCACTATTCTATCAGTAAATTCCTCTCCCCCTTTATAAGAAAGAGTCAAAGATGGTCTCCTATGGGGATATACATGAGGAGCGGAGAGTAGTACTGGTATTGTTCCCTCTATTATTTCGACATATTCCTTCCTTTTCATTAATACTAGAGTATCATAATTGAATTAAATTTTATATATAGAAATTCTATAACGTTGAATATTGAACTACCATATTTAAAATGTTACATTGTATATATCTAATTTATATATTTATTTAAGAAATGAGAGATTTAAAAAGAGCCTTCTTTACTCTACTTCTCACAGTATTACTCTTACCCTTAGGGATGAGTTATGCTCAGGAAGAGGAAGTTGTACCTCCAGAAGAGGAATATGATGTTACCATTCAACAAGATGTTGCAGGAGAGGAGCCAATACTCTATGAAGATACAGAATATGATTACAACTACGAATTTGATACTGAGGATATAAATAAGATGATTGAAGGAATACCTTCAGATACCGTTGAAGAGGGTCTTACAGCAGGCCTATTTGCAGCCATGGCAGCATACAGTATCTTTATCGGAGTATTTGGACTAGCAGGGTACATATTTACTGCACTAGCACTACAAAAGATTGGTAAAGAGATGAATTATGAGAATGCATGGTTTGCATGGGTACCTATACTTCAAACCGTTATGTTATTTGAATTAGGAGGTCAGAATCCATGGTTACTCTTACTCTTCTTAATACCAGGAATAGGTCAGATAGTGGTTTTGATATTTACCTTCTTAGCCTTGATGAAGATTACTGAGAAAAGAGGATATGACAAAGTATTAGCAGTATTAATATTTATTCCTCTTGCTATGTTTGTACTCTTCTACTTACTAGCATGGAAACCAAAGAAAGTTACAGCAACTCCTACACCAGTACAACCAGTACCTGAAACAAAATAACTTAGGTTAGGAAATGAAAAAGAGGGAGGTAACTCCCTCTTTCCTTTTATTCATACTTAAAGAAGAGTACCCTGATCCTTACTATTTGGAATCTTAACTATCTCAGGTAGTGAATCTACCTTACCATCACCCTCTAGCTTAACTAAATCCATCTTCCTTCTCATCTGATTTACTCTAGTAGTACTTACATCACTATACTGTTTTTGTAATTGCTCTATTCTAGTTCCTACCTTATCAAACTCCTCACTAAACTTATCAAATTCCTTCTCTACCGACTGTACATGCCCTACAATCTTGTATATATTTTCCTGAATTCTAAAATTTTCATATGCCTGTTTTACCATCCTTAACATCGCGGTAAAACTAAATGGGCCTGCAAGTACTACTTTCTTTTGTAAAGCATCTTGCCATATACTAGGCATCTTGTCATAGATAAAGGAAAATATCATCTCATTGGGGATAAAGAGGATAACAAAATCTACAGTCTTTTCCTCTGGATTAATATACTCTCTAGTTGTTACCTGCTTAATCTTCTCTTTAATATCACTCTCAAACTGTTTCATATGCCTATTCTTAGTATCCAAATCATCTGTTTCAGTCATTTTCTGCAGTGCAGAGTAAGGGAATTTAGCATCTACATTTATTTTAGTCCTATCTGGTAAATATATTGTAAAATCAGGCCTACTACCACCATCACTCTCTTGCCTTGTATACGTTTCTCCCACTACAAAACCAGCCATTTTAAGTAAATCATCTGCGACTTGTTCACCAAACTGTCCTCTTAATTGGTTATTAGACAGAACTTTTTTTAAATTCTCTGTACTTACAGAAAGCTGTTCTGTAATCTTTTTATATTCATCTAAGGAATTTTTTAATGAAGAGAAAGAATTGATCCTCTCCTTTTCAGAAACCTCTAACTCCTTCTTACTCTCCTTTAAGTCCTCCTGTATAACTTTCACTAATCTCTCTATCTCAGACCTCTTGTTTTCTAAATCTATCCTACTCTTACTAGATTCCGCTCCTAACTTAGCATCTGCCATCCTTACTAAACTCTCATTAGCTTGATCTAATATACTTGGCATTATTTCGTTTAATTTCTGTGATATTGTTTCAGATATCTCTTCTTTCTGCTTACTAGTACCCTTAAAGAAAAAGTAGAATATTCCTATACCTAGTACTAATCCTCCAATTAAAGCAATTATGATTTCCATAATGGTAAAATGTTTTAAATTATCGTATCCTTATTATATCCAACATCTAATATATATGCTATGAATATCGGTAAACATATTAGTAAAGACAGAGTATTTATTAACAATATATTAATCACTATTGTAATAGGGGTAGTAGTTAATTTCCTAAACTACCTCTTTAATATATTTTTAGCTCGTAATTTAGACAGTACAGACTTTGGTATATACAATGCAGTTATTGGAATAATTACGTTAGTACAAATACCAGCTATTGCTATACAAACAGCTATTACTAAAAAAGTAGCTAATAACAAAAAGTACAATCTAAAGAAATTTAAATTAAACAGTACACTACAATTAACAGGTATAGCGATAGTAATATCTATACTCTTCTTTCTCTTTGGTGATTTAATAGCGGAGGTATCTAATATATCTAAAGTATATATATTACCTCTTACACTCGTAGTATTTGTGTCGATAGTAAATCCCCTAGCTAAGGGATTTTTACTTGGTATAGAGAGAATACTTTCTTTTAATATGGTATTACTCTTAGAGACATTACTAAAATTTTTTATAGGGTATTTAGCCTTATACTGGACTACCGATATACAGGTAATAATATTGGCATTTGCACTACCACAAATACTCTCCATAATGTTCATTCTTCCTTTAGTAAAAACAGGCGGTAAAGAACAACCTACTAAACAGTTAAAACTAAATTACAAACATATATCATTAATATTTACTACCTTTTTACTCTTAAACGCCCCTTTTACAATTGATTTAATATTAGTAAATCCAGATGTAAGAGCCTCATATGGAGCGTTAGCATTGGTAGGCAAGATTGTATACTTTGGTTCTATAACAATAGCGAGCTTAATGATATCTAAATTGGCTAACTCCCAAAAAAGGTTAAGAAGAAAAACATTAGTAATATCATTAATAGTTTCAGGATTAACAGGTATCGCTATATCATTACTCTACCTAATATTTTCAAAAGACATTGTACAAATTGTATTTGATGGTATGTATATAGAGATTGTAAGTTATATTGTTCCATACGCTATTGCTATGACAGCATATGCACTCTCATATATGGTAATTACATCTCTACTTGTAGAGGATTCATATATTCATATTTACTTTTTAATATTTCTTTCTGTATTACAGGTAGTACTGTTTAGAATTAATAATGAGAGTCTATACGATGCATTTCTAAATCAGATTATAATATATGGAATACTTAGCATATTTATATTTTTTATCTTAATTTTTTACATATTTAATAGTAATGGGAAAATCTCTAAGAGAAAAACTTAAGGAAGAATTAAGTAGCTTTAAAGATTTCGCTATGAAAGGTGACGCTATTACGCTTGCTGTAGGTGTAGTTATAGGTGTAGCATTTAAAGATTTAGTTGACTCACTTGTTAACAATGTATTTACCCCCCCTATTGGTTTTCTAACTGCTAAATTAGATTTTTCTAAACTGTATATTACTCTTGGTAAAGATCGTTTTGATACATTAGAAGAAGCACTTGCTGCTGATGCAGTAGTAATACAGTATGGATTGGTATTAAATGCGATTATCACATTCTTAATTACAGCAATTATACTTTACTTCATTGTAAGAGCTATTAAGAAGGCAACAGAAAAAGAGGAAAAGAAAGTAGCAAAAACTACTAAGATATGTCCTTACTGTATGTCAGATATTAATATTAAGGCTAAGAGATGTCCTTTCTGTACTAGTACTATTAAGTAAGAGTTAATCTGGTAGATATGTACACACTTCATCCAAACAGGTACCAGGAATTGGTTCTGTGAAGCCTTCTGAAAGAGTTTCTTCACCATTTTCATCACATATTATACCCATCTCACACTCAGTTCCATCTTCTTTCCCTATACATTGTTCCTCTGAATCTATACAACTATTCTGCTCACATGCCATTAAAGTACATACTACCTCTCCATTTGTACATGAACATGTATTACATCCATCATTTGAAGGGAAGCTCTCTCCATTAGAATATTGAACTCCTTCATACGTACAGTACTCAACTACCTCTTCTTGATTCGTACCCTTTGAAAGAGGATTTTCAATCCCTACAACCAACCTATCCGTAAAGAACAGG
>CAYSEU010000003.1:0-29515 GCA_964430365.1 uncultured Candidatus Saccharibacteria bacterium | reverse complement strand
AATGAGCAATATCTTAATGCTAAAGTATTGGAGGATATTGGTTGTGCAAATATATTAGAAGAAAAATATCTTAAGGATTGTAATCTTAAAAAAGAGATAGAGAGATTAGAAGAGAAAGTTAAGGTTAGAAAAATAGACAAAGAGCGACTAGAGAAACTTTTTCCAATAAATGCTACACATAGTATGCTAAATGATGTTTTAGAAAGTATTTAGTACTACTGTTTTTTCCGATTTTCATATATACTTTGTTAATGAAGGTAGTAAAAGATATATCCTTAAAGGATTACAATACCTTTAAGGTAAAGTGTACTGCAGATACTCTCTTAATATTAGAGAAAGAGAGTGATTTTTCAAAAAAGATATTAGAAAAACATATTAGAAATACTCCATTCTTAATACTTGGTGGTGGTTCTAATATACTCTTTACAAAGGATTTTGAGGGTACAATCCTTTTAGTAAAAAACAAAGGTAAAAAGATATTAAATGAAACAGATGATTACATTGATATACAGGTTAGTGCAGGAGAGGATTGGGATCGCTTTGCTCAGTGGTGTGTAGGAAAAAAACTCCTTGGAATACATAATTTAGCATTAATACCTGGGACTGTAGGAGCTACCCCTATCCAAAATGTAGGTGCATATGGTGTTGAGATAAAAGATATATTACTTTCTGTCACATATCTTAATCTAGAGGATTGGAAGGAGTATATATTAAAAAATAGTGAGTGTAAATTTGGGTATAGGGATAGTATATTTAAAAACGAGCTTAAAGAGAAAGTAATAGTGAAGGATGTTACCTTTAGGTTATATAAGTATAAAGGGAAAGTAGATAGTAAATATCTAGAATACAGTGGAATTAAAGAAGAGTTAGAAGGTAAAGATATCACCCCTTTAAGTATATATAATGCGATTGTAAAAATTAGAAAGGGTAAATTACCAAGATTAGAAGAGTATGGCTCTTGTGGAAGTACCTTTAAAAATCCTCAGATAGGGATTGAAGAGTATGAAAGATTACTAAAGATATATCCTGAGTTACCAAAGTACGATACAGAGAAAAAAGATTTCGTTAAGATACCTGCAGCATACATCTTAGAGAAGCTAGGATGGAAAAACAAAAGGACGGGGTCTGTAGGTACATGGATATACCACCCTCTAATAGTCACCAACTATTCTAATGCTTCTGGTAATCAGATATACTCCTTTATTAGAAAAATCCAACAAGATTTCAAATCTAATACCAATATAGATTTAGAGTGTGAAATTAATATTTTTTAATTACCAATATGTCGAAATTAATAGTTAAGGGAGGAAATAAATTAAATGGAGAGATTACTCCAGCTGGGAATAAGAATTCAGCATTACCTATACTTTGTGCAACATTACTTACAGATGATCCTGTTACTATTAAAAACTTCCCTGAATTAACAGATGTAGGTAAATTAATTGAATTAATGAGCAGTCTAGGTTCTAAGATAGAGTGGGATAAGCAGAAGGAAGAGATTAGAATAGATAATTCTGGATTTTGTACATCATTTGGTGACACGGGTTTTCCATTGGGTATGAGAGGGGCCGTACTCTTACTAGCACCATTAATACACAGACATAAGGTATTAGAAGTAAGACAGGAGATAGGAGGATGTTCTTTGGGTATTAGAGAGCTAGATCCACATTTGGAGGTACTAGAACAGCTAGGAGCTAAGATTAAATCTAATGAAACATTACATATAGAGGCAAAAACAGGTCTTAAGGGTTCGCAGCTATGGCAAGATTACATGTCAGTAACTACTACTGAAAATTTCGTTATGGCAGCTTGTTTAGCATCAGGAGAATCTGTTATGGTTAATGCAGCATCAGAGCCTCATGTACAAGATCTATGTAACTTTTTAGTACAGATGGGAGCCAAGATAGAGGGTATTGGTTCTTCTACATTAAGAGTAAAGGGAGTTACGAAATTACATGGTACAGAATTTACCATATCTTCAGATCATCATGAGATAACTACATTACTAGCACTAGGAGCTATGACAGGAGGTAATGTTAGAGTAACGAATGCAATACCTCAACACTTTCCATTAATTAATAAAACTTTTGCTAAATTTGGAGTAGAGATTAAATATGATGGTGATACTGCTTACTCCAAGAGTAATGGCAACTTAAAGGTAGTAGAACCCTTTACTAAAAATCTCTTACAAAAAGTAGAGGCAGCTCCATGGCCATACTTTCCTACAGACTTACTACCATTAATAATGGCATTAGCTGTTAAAGCGGAGGGAAATTCTATGTTTTGGAATAAGCTTTATGAAGGAGGTCTATTCTGGATACCTGAAATGATTAAATATGGAGCACATATTGTAATGTGTGATCCTCATAGAGTAATAATATTTGGTGGAAAAGAGCTTAAACCAGCTAGCGTAGATGCTCCTAATATAATTAGGGCAACAGTTGCTCTACTAATGGTAGCACTAACTATTGATGGAGAGAGTGTAATTAATAATGCAGATTCCATTAAGAGAGCTCATCCTAACTTTGTAGAAAATCTTCAGAAATTAGGAGCTGAGTTAAGATGGGAAGAATAGTACACGTATAATAATCACTTTTACATATTTATATCTTTTGAACAGTCCTTTTATCTACCCTTAATTTTTCTACTATTAGGTATACCAGTTATTATACCTCTCTAATAGATATCTATTTTTTAATAGTAATATTACGATAATACATACCTTGTAGTATTACACTCTTGACCTATTTATAATTTTAGTGGTACATTAGTGGCAAGAAGTGGTAAAAGGTGGTGAAAGGTGATATATTTGTTTTATGATAATTGGGGAATACAAAAGCAAAGTAGGGGAGAAGAAAAGAGTATCACTTCCTAAGAAATTTAGAGATGAACTTGGTGAAGAAATTATTCTAACAAGGGGGTATGAAGATACCTTAATACTTGTTAATAAAGGGATGTGGGAAAGGATAGCTAAGGAAGTAATAGATGGCTCTTTTATAAATAAAAATATTCGTGATACTAGTAGGTTCTTAATAGGAGGTGCTACACAACTTAGCATAGATATGCAAGGTAGATTCATCATTCCAGATTCACTCTTTGAACATGCTGGATTAAGCAATGAAATAGTATTCATAGGTTTAATAAATTGGATAGAGGTATGGGATAAGGACAAGTGGGATAAGAGAGTAGAGTACCTTAAAACCCATGGAGATGAGATAGCACAAGAGATTAATAAGATAAGTGAGAATAAATAAATGAAGAAGATTCACATACCCGTACTACTAAAAGAAACTCTTGAATACTTAAATATCAAACCTAATGGCTTTTACATTGATTGTACACTAGGAGATGGTGGTCACAGTTTTGAAATATACAAAAGATTAAATTCTAATGGATTACTTCTAAGTATAGATCAAGATCAACACGCTATTGATTTTGTAAAAGAGTACTACAAAAAGAATATAGGTAGTAATTGGTATATTAAGAAATCTAACTTTTCTAAATTAGGAAATATCCTTAAAGAGTATGACAGGAAACCAGATGGGATACTAATGGATTTAGGCCTCTCCTCAAGACAGTTAGAACAATCATATGACAGAGGTTTTAGTTATCAAGAGGAAAACGAACCACTGGATATGAGAATGGATGAAGAGTTAGGGGTAAAGGCAAAGGATTTACTAATAGTGCTTAGTGAGAAAGATCTTACACTCCTTTTTCTTAAATATGGAGAAGAGAAATTCGCTAGAAAGATAGCTAAAGCTATTAAACAAGATATTACGAATATTAACACTGTTGGAGATCTTACAAGACTTGTCTATAGAGTTGTGCCGGCAGCTCATCAAAGTTCTAAGAACCCTTCTCGCAGGGTCTTTCAGGCCCTGCGAATCGTGGTGAATGATGAGTTAAACTCATTAAAACAGGGATTAGACAGCTCTTTTAGGCTCTTAAACAGTAAAGGAAGGATATGTGTAATATCATTCCATTCATTAGAAGATCGGATTGTTAAAGAATATTTTAACAGTTTAGCTGATAGCGGAGAAGGAATGCTTCTTTTTAAAGAAATAGTTGCCCCAACCGACGAAGAAGTAAGAATAAATCCCAGATCCGCTTCAGCAAAATTAAGAGTAATAGAGAAAATTTAATAAATAGATACTGCCCAATGAGAAAAACAGAAACTACAAAAAGTTCAATATTTTCGAAATTATTACTACTTTCATTTACCATCTTTATACTTTCCCAATTAGTAGTTAATTCTAAATTAACACCACTTGGTACACAGTTACAATCATTAAATGCAGAGAAAGAATATCTGTTAGAAGAGAATAGGAAGATATCAGAAGAAATTGCTAAAAGTGGCTCTATAAAGGTAATAGAGGAGCTCTCTGCTAAGAAACTAAACCTCTCTCAAGAGAAAAAGCAATCATTTATCTATATAGAAGATCCTAACTTAGTTGCAAATAACTAATGAGTAGGTTGCATCGTTTACACTCTCCAAGAAAAAAACAGAAAAAATCCTCACTAGGTAATAAAATACAAAGAAATAATTATAACTTTGTAATAGGTATAATCATATTCATTGGGCTAGTGATAATTGTACAAGCTTTTAGATGGCAGGTAATAGAGGCAGAAAAATTTCAAATACTTGCAAAATTACAATATCAAGATACAGGTAAACAAACTGCAGAAAGGGGAATAATAAGGGCTAGTGATGGAACCATACTTGCTGTAGATCAACCAGTATGGAACGTATACGCTTCTTTAAGCTCCGATGAACGAGAGAGAGAGCTCTTCTTTAGTCAAAAAGATAAATATATATCTACAGTAGCCTCAATTCTAGCAGTAGAAATAGATTCTATATCAAACAAACTCACAGATGATTTTATGTATGTTAACTTAGCAAAAGGTGTTGACACTGAGACTAAAACTGCCCTTGCAAACGCTAATATCTTTGGAGATGAAGAGAATAGTAAAGAAGGTTTCGGATTCTACTTTGAAAGAGATGTTAAGAGAGTATATCCCAACGGAGAATTAGCTTCTCACGTAATCGGCTTTATCGGTGTAAACAGTGAAGGAGAAGATATAGGGCAGTACGGTATAGAGGGTTTTTACTTTGGAGATATTACTGGTAAGGAAGGATATACATATGAAGAGAAGGACTCCACTGGTAATACAATATTAACCGCAGAGTATGAGCCTATATTACCTAGATCTGGTAAAGACTTTACTCTTACAATACGTCCATCTGTGCAGAATAAGGTAGAAAAGATTTTAAAAGAAGGAGTTGAGAATACAGGTTCTAAAAGTGGTAGTGTCATTA
Organism: uncultured Candidatus Saccharibacteria bacterium; assembly: GCA_964430365.1. Lineage (GTDB taxonomy): Bacteria > Patescibacteriota > Dojkabacteria > SC72 > SC72 > JAVEVH01. Next base: position 24,198 of record CAYSEU010000003.1, on the reverse strand, counting down.
TCATGGACCCTAAAACAGGTAAAATTATCTCAATGGCTAATTACCCTACATACAATCCCAATGAGTATTGGAGGACGTCTGAACCATGGATATTTAAGAACTTAGCAGTAGCCGATGTATATGAATACGGTTCTGTACAAAAACCAATTACAGTAGCAATAGCACTAGAGTCTGGAGATGTACCAAAGGATTATACATGTAATGATAAAACTGGTTACTTAGACCTTTACGAAGTAACTAAGTATGAAGATTTAAGGGGTAGGAAAATATACCAGTGGGATAAAAGACCAGATGGTCTTCAGAATTTAGCAGATATGTTAAAAAACTCTAATAATCCATGCATAGCTAGAACAGCATTAGAAATAGACTTTAATTACTACTATAAAAAGCTCAAAGAGTTTGGAATAGGTAGCTTTATAGGAATAGGGTTACAAGAAGAAAGTAATAGTTATCTCAAGTCTGATAAGGAGTGGACTAGGCTAGATACAATAACTGCATCATATGGGCAGGGTATTGCTGCCACACCTCTCCAAGTTATCTCTGCACTTAGTACAATAGCAAACGATGGTAAAAGGATGAGACCGTATATAATAGAATCAATATCTGATGAAAAAGAGAATATTATCTTCCAACCTCAAGTACTCTCTCAACCCATATCAGGAGAAACGGCAGATTCTGTTGCAGAAATGATGACACACGTAATTGAAGATGGAGGTATTAATCAGATATATATAAATCAATTAAAAGATTACTACATAGCGGGTAAAACAGGTACTGCTCAAGTTGCTAAGAAAGAAGAATCAGGGTATGAGGAGGATAAGACAATTACCACATTCGTAGGATTTGCCCCTGCAGATAATGCTAAAATGATTATGTTAGTTAGATTAGAAGAACCGAAAAGTAACCAATATGCTGCTAATACTGTAGTACCCTTATGGACAGAGATATTTCTTAGTATTGTAAATGACCTAGAAATATCAAAGAGAAACTGAGATAATTATAAATAAATTAGCATAGAGTACAATGATAGAAATACTTAAAGAGAGTTTAAACTACCTTCTAATATCTACACTTTTTTCAATACTATTTGCCCCCATAATGATTGGGATTTTGTATAAACTAAATCAGGTTAGTGGTATTAAAAAGAGTAAATTGGGCTCTAGAGAGGGTACCAACTCTATCTTTATGAGAATAATGAAGAGTACCCAGACAAATGGTACTCCTAATATGGGGGGTATTTTAATTTGGATTATTGTACCCCTTGTTACATATATATTCGTTCCTATGTTTCCTCAGTTAAGAGTTTTACTAATTGGTTTTATTCTTTTTGGATTCTGGGGATTAATAGATGTAGCTGTATTTACTAACGGGTTTAAGAATAATGAGAAAGTAAAAGCATTTCAAGAGACCTTTGAGTGGAGATTGGGGAAATTACTCATAGCGATACTTCTTAATGTTGTAGTAATGTATCTTTTATACCTTACAGGAACCTTTGAGAGTATTACCTTACTAAATATTCTTACAATATCAGTCACTCCTTTAGTACTATTAGTATCAGCTATTATTGGCCAATTCGCTATTTACTCTGGTGAGTTAACAGACGGCTTAGATGGATTAATGGTAGGTATATTTACCATAGCTACAGCCTCCTTAGCAGTACTACTTATAATACAAGGGAAGTATGAATTCCTCCCCTTACTTGCCATTATTCTAGGAGTATTAATAGTTGATCTATATTTCAATATCCCACCTGCAAGATTTTGGAATGGAGGTCCTGGTGCAATGCCACTAGCATTCTCCCTCTTCTTTATAAGTCTAGTAACTAATAATTTCCTCCCATATCTTTTAATGACCTCTATTACATGGGTAATAATGGGATCTAGCGCTATACAGCTATTAAGTATGAAATTCTTTAAAAAGAGAGTATTTAAGATAGCTCCAATACATCATCATTTTCAGGCAGTAGGATGGCCACAATATAAAATAACGATGAGGTTTTGGTTATTCACCCTCTTTGCATGTATATTAGGAATCTATTTAGGATTACTGTAAACAACCTGGTTCCTGTTCACATACATTTTTTCCCCCTTCACACTGACAAAGGAAGCACCCATTATCAGAATTGTATACATCACCCTCATTTCTCACAAACCCCTCATATACACAGCTATTGGCAGTATACAAAACTTTAAATTCATCCTGATAGTAAACTTCAAATTCTGAAGATATCTCTTTAGGGAAATTTCCAATGTAAAACTCACTTCTAGTTGTACATGGTAAACTAAACGAATCATTAACAATATTACTAGCTACAGTAAGAACTAATTTCTCTTTATCTAATTTATAAAAACCTATCTGTTGAGCGACATTCTCATCATCATTACAAAAAGCTCTAATTTCTAATGTAACACTTAATCCACCACCCATATATGAGATATCTGTAAAAGTAACATTAGAGGTTACTCTGTTACCTGCATCAATAAAGTCCGTAAAATCATATGTATATTGCAAATTCTCTGTACTAAATTCACTAGATTCTAAGCCCTCCTTTTCTTCCTCTTTCTCATCACATATCTTTTCACCGTCTATACTACATATACAGTTATCCCCTAAATCATCTCCATATGCACACTTTGTAAAACCTACTGTATTTTTAAGGGATATAACAAAGAGACCCAATGAGGAAAGAAATAGACAAACTGTAATTACAATTAACCAATTAGCATACCACCGACTTTTCATAACACAACTATTCTATCACATAAATATTCTTAATTTACTATCACCCCATTGTACACCATTTAATATGTTAGAATATGTACATGCATGATTCACATATACATATCTCTCTAAGTCCTTTAAAAGAGAATATACAAACAGATATACAAGAGTTTTTAGAACTAAATGGAAAAAATATATTAGCCCAAACTACACAGTACTCTGATTATCAAGATACCATTAATATGGTAAAAGAATTAAATATTAAATATGGAGATATACTTCTTTTAGCCCTCGGTATTCACCCTTCTAGATTTGAAGAGGGTTTAGCCCTAAATGAATTAGTGGGTATGGATATATTTAAATATGGTCAGAAACAGTTTGATATATTTAAGGAGATATTTGAAAGAAATATTGTGCAGGTGAGTGCAATAGGGGAGTGTGGTTTAGATTACTACAGTATGTATGAATACAACCAATTTACACAAGAACAGATAGAAGATATTAAAGAGGTACAAAGAAGAATATTTAAAAAACTTTGTACATTGGCAATGAAGTACAATCTCCCTATGAGTATCCACTCAAGAGAGAAAGAAGGGGAGAAAGAGTGTGTAAAAGATACTCTCTCCATACTAGCAAAGGAGGGCAAAGGTACTATACAAGGCTCCTTTCATAGCTATACAGGTTCTAAAGATCTACTTTCTGAGATCTTAGATATCGGAATGTATGTTGGATTTAATGCAATAATTACATACCCTAGTGGAGGGAGTGTTAGAGAATTACTAAAAGAAGTACCCTTAGAAAGAATACTCTTTGAAACAGATGGCCCATTTCTACCTACACAAAGTGTAAGAAAGAACAAGAAAGCTAATAAGAAATATGGTAGACCAGTTATGATTAAAGAGATAATTCAAAAAGCTGCAGAGATAAAAGGTATCTCATATGAAAAGATGGAAGAGATAGGGGATAGAAATTTTACGACTCTTTTTGCAAAGAGGGATTAACTAATACTACAAATTCTCCATGAGGATGATTTTCAAAGTCTCTACCCTTTAGTAATGCTACTAACTCTATAGCCTCACCTATTAATACCTCTTCTCTCATTTTAGTTAAATCCTTGGCAAGTACAGTAGTATTTTCCACACTACATTCATTAATCAAATTTAATAAAGAAATTACCCTATTAGGAGATTCATATATAACTAGTGTATCTTCTAACCCTAAATATTTCTGTAACATTCTTTTTCTTTTAACTAAAGACTTAGGTAAGAAACCTAAGAATATGAACTTGTTAGTAGGTAATCCACTAATAGAAAGTGCTGCGATTAGTGCGCTAGGCCCTGGAATACTCTCTACAATATATCCCCCCTTTTTAAGCTCTCTTACTAATTTAAAACCAGGATCACTGATTAGAGGTGTACCACTATCTGATACTAATGCTAAATTAATACCCATATCTAATTTCTCTTTAATTTTAGAGATAATTCTAAGATGATTTTGGTCCCTATAAGATATTAACTGAGTTTGTACACCATATTTTTTCAAAAGCTTAATACTCTCTCTAGTATCTTCTGCTAATACAAAGGGCACAGATTTTAATATCTCTACTGCTCTGTATGTAATATCACCTAGGTTACCAATAGGGGTAGATACAATATATAGTTTACCTTTTACCATACTTAAAACTCTTAAACATTAATTACTCTTCTTAAGATGTTCTCTTTGCCTAATTCTACAATATCCATACTCTTAATACTCTCACTTACATTAAAACTACCAATGGAAGTTCTTCTTAAATTCTTGGATGTAGCATATGTACCTAACTTAATACCTAAATCATGTACTAATGTTCTAATATATGTACCTGTAGAACATTTAATCTTACATTTTAGAGTAGGGTACTCATACTCATAAACTTCAAATTGAGATACATACACTTTCTTAGGCTCCAAATCCACATACTCACCCCTTCTGGCAAGAAAGTAGGCTCTCTCTCCCTTAACCATTTTAGCAGAATACATAGGTGGTTTTTGTAATATATCTCCTAAAAACTCCCTTTCAATTACCCTTACAATCTCTTCCTTAGTAGGTTTAATACTTTTTAAATATTTCTCTACTTCTTTACCCTCAATGTCTTGTGTATCAGTGGAAAATCCTAGTATAGCCTCTACCTCATACACTTTCTCATATGTATGAAAGGTATTCATAAGCTTCGTACCCTTACCCAAAAGTATTACTAAAAGACCAGATGCAAATGGATCTAGCGTACCTGCATGCCCAATTTTAATCTTTTCTTGTATAGTTTTTTTCAATCTTCTAATTACATCATACGATGTAATACCTACCTCCTTGTCTATAAGTAAAATTCCGTCTATCATATATACAAGATATTAATTAATCTCTAAATTATCTCATATGCCAAACGGTTTAGCACTTGCGATATCTTTACTCATAGTACTAATGTTTTTAGCATATATTGTTTCTGTCATACTAGCATTTTTCTCTCCATACTACTCTACACCTAAAAGAGAGGTAGAAGATATTTTAAGAAATTTTAAATTAAAGAAAGAAGATAGGTTTGCAGACTTAGGAAGTGGAGATGGAAGAATGGTCTTTGGAGTAAACAAAAGGTATGGATGTTTAAGTGTAGGATATGAAATTAGCCCTATTCTTTTGATGATTGTTAAACTTAAAAAACTCTTTTTTCACCCCTTTAACTCTAAAATACAGTTTAAAGAGGAAAGCTTCTTTAATACTAAACTTTCAGATTACACTGTAATATATTGCTATCTTCCAGAAGATATACTAGGAGCTTTAGAAAAGAAATTTGATAAGGAATTAAAGAAAGGTACACAGGTATTCCTTCTTAAAAGTACACTACAGGGTAAAAAAGGAGAAAAGATTAAAGTAGGAAACAGAATCCTTTACAGGTATACCTATTAGTATATAATGGTATACATGGGAGTATACGAGCCATTAGCATCAAAATATAGGGCATCTACATTAGATGATTTTGTAGGTCAAAAACACTTAGTAGGAGAGAATTCCCCCATTAGAAAATTTTTAGAAATAGGCAGAGTACCCTCTATGATATTTTGGGGTCCTCCTGGTACAGGTAAGACTACATTAGCATATATAATTTCCTTAAGTTTGTATTACGATTTCTATAAGATGCAAGCAGTAAATAGTGGTAAGGATGATTTAAGAAAAATCATCAAAGTCGCTATGAGTAATCAACAGTACAATAAAAAGACGATACTCTTTTTAGATGAGATACACAGATGGAATAAGGCACAACAGGATACATTACTACCATATGTAGAGAAAGGAATAATTACATTAATAGGGGCTACTACAGAAAATCCTTCCTTTAGTATAAATAGTGCATTACTTTCTAGAACTAAGGTATTTGTTTTTAATCAACACACGAATGAAGATATATCTCTCTTTTTAAAAAAGATTGCTAAAAAGGAATACCCTGAATTTAAGATTAGTACAAAGATATTAGATTTAATTAGTGATCTTTCTAATGGAGATATACGCTCAGCACTAAATATATTAGAAATGAGTGTTAATCTAGCACAGGCTACTAAAAAAGATGATGAAAAACTAATACTTAAAGAGAATGATATTAAAGAAGTAATACAAAAACCTCTTTACTATGACAAGAATGGAGAGGAACACTTTAACATTATCTCCGCTATCCATAAATCTATGCGATCATCCAATGCTAATGCCGCTGTATATTGGGTAGGTAGAATGTTAAGTGCAGGGGAAGATCCTTTGTATGTAGCTAGAAGATTACTTAGATTTGCAAGTGAGGATATCGGGAATGCTGATCCTCAAGCAGTAATACTAGCCAATAGTGTGTATGAGTCATGTCAGAAATTAGGTATGCCTGAGTGTGAGGTATTTCTAATTCAATTAGCCATATATCTTTCTAATGCTCCTAAGGATAATAGTGCATATATGGCTGAATTAAGGGTTAAAGAAGATATCCAAACATATGGTAATTTACCAGTACCTTTAAATATTAGAAATGCAGAGAGTAAACTAATGAAAGATTTAGGATATGGTAAGGGATATGAATATGATCATGATTTAGAAAGTAAAAAATCAAATCAACAGTGTTTACCGGATAAGTTGAAAAACAGGAGATATATTAAATAGCTTTGTAAAAATCCTAAACAAAATATATAATACTAGGCAGTGGAAGTAATAAAGGATGAGAAAATAATAAATAGGATATTAACCAAAGGAGTAGAACAGATACTTCCAACCCAAGACGCACTTAAGAAGTTACTTACCTCTGGTAAAAAAATAATTGTATACCAAGGATTTGACCCTACAGCACCAACACTACATATTGGTCATACAGTAGGTATGAGAAAGTTAGAAGACTTTAGGAAATTAGGTCATCAGGTATATTTTGTAATAGGGGATTTTACAGCTAGAATAGGGGACCCTACAGATAAAACGTCTGCTAGGGTAAAACTTTCAAAAGAACAAGTAGAAGAGAATATGAAGGTATATATAGATCAAGCATCTAATATATTAGACATCTTTAATAAGGAAAACCCTGTTAAAGTGGTATATAACAGTCAATGGTTAGAACCACTTAACTTCTCAGATATAATAGAATTAGCTTCTGAATTTACAGTACAACAAATGCTTAAGAGAAATATGTTTCAGGAAAGACTTAAAGCAGATAAACCAATATATCTAAATGAATTCCTCTACCCATTAATGCAGGGATACGACTCTGTAATGATGGAAATTGATGTAGAGGTAGGTGGTAATGACCAACTCTTCAATATGCTTGCTGGTAGGGATTTAATAATGAGTAGACTTAAAAAGGAAAAGATTGTAATAGCTGGAAAGCTTTTAGAAACAACAGATGGTGCTAAGATGGGTAAATCAGAGGGTAATATGATTAGATTAGATGATAGTGCAAATGATATATACGGCAAGGTAATGACTCTTACTGATGAACAATTATCAATAGCTTTTGAGATATTAACCTCATATGAATTAGATAAAGTAGAGGAGATTAATCAAAGACTTACCTCTGGAGAGAATCCAATGGTACTTAAAAAAGAATTAGCATTTGAAATTACAAGAGATTTAAAAGGAGAGAAAGAAGCTAGTCGTGCTCAACAGTATTTTGAGAGCATATTCCAAAAGAAAGATATAAATACAGAGATCCCTGTTAAAGAATTAAAAGAAGAAAATATTAAGATTGTTGATCTACTAGTTGGATGTAATATCACAGATAGTAAGACACAAGCAAGAAGATTAGTAGAACAGGGTGCTGTATATATTAATCAAGAGAAGATTACAGATTGGCAAAAAACAATTGCCCTTTCAAATGTGCCTACCCTTAAATGTGGTAAGCATATATATCAAATTAGAGTAAGTAAGAAATAGAGTGGGGAAATAATTAATATGTTAAATCCCCATAACAAGGGATTTCTTTTTCTATGGACACACAACAATTAATAGAGCAATTAAGAAAGAATAGCCCCAAAAATTTTTTGGAGATTATAGACTCTGCTATTAATTGTGCTCAAAAATACCATAAAAATCAATTAAGGCTCTCTGGTGAGCCATATGTAAATCATGGATTGAAGACAGCAATAACTCTAGCTGAAATGGGAATGGATACAGATACGATAATTGCAGGATTACTACACAACAGTATCTCAAACTCAGCACAAGATAGTACAAATATCTCTAAAGAGATAGAGGAGAAATTTGGTAAAAATGTTTTAGAACTACTTACCCTTTGTAATGGTATTAACAAAGCTACCGCAAGTCCTGAAACAGAGTACCCAATAATTACAAAGTTCATACTTAATAGCTCTAAAGATTTACGACCAGTATTAATTAAATTAGCAGATACATTAGATAATGTAAGAACAATTGAGTATATGCCACAGGAGAGATTAAGCTCTAAACTTCAAAAAATCCTCTATGTATATGCTCCACTAGCCGAATATTTAAATCTAGATAGATTAAAAAAGGAATTAGAAGAGAAAGCCTTAAAGATATATAGACCTGAGATATATGAAATGATAAAGGGAAAGATGGAATTAAATAACTTTACGCAAGAAATTAAGTTTAAATATATTGAATACCTTACTAACATTTTAAGTGAGGTATCCCCTTCACCCTCAGTGTATGGAAGAGTAAAGAGTATCTACAGTATATATAATAAACAGAAAAAACAGCTTAAAGAGGGAAGTAGTATTGATTTAAGTAATATTAGAGATTTAATAGCTTTTAGGATAGTTACAGATAGTACAGATAACTGTTTTAAGATATTGGAGAAGATAATGGATAATGGAGAGATAATTACAGAGGAATTTGATGACTATATATCCCATCCTAAACCAAATGGGTATAAAGCACTACAAGGACCGATAATATTACCTTCCGTATCTCCGAATATAATAGAAGTACAGATACTCACTCATGATATGTACTACTTTAATACATATGGATCAGCTTCCCATATTGCGTATAAAGAGAGTCAGAGTAGGTATGCTAAACCTACAGATAAGTATAACTGGGTAGAGGAAGTACACAGAGAGATAAGTAACCATATCTCTAAAAGAGAAGATACTCGCTCTACACCAATTTTAGTAGAAGTATTCCCATCTAATGTATATGCATTTACTCCTAAGGGAAAGATAATACAGTTAGATAAAGGAGATACTGTAGTAGATTTCGCATATAAGGTACATACAGATATTGGTAATAGCATGGTATCAGCTAAAGTAAATGGTCTAGCTGTTAAGTTAGATTACAAAGTATTAACAGGTGAAACAGTAGAGATTAAAACTCAATCAGGTAAGAAAAGTGTAAAACCGGATTGGTTAAAATATGCTAATTCACCATCTACACAGTATAGAATGCAAAGGGGTTGGAAAAAATCTTAGTTCCTAGTAAAATCTACATATGAGTAAAAAAGGTAAAACATTTTCAAAAATTTTTAGTATCTTTATTGCAATATTAATGTTAGGTAGCTTAGCCATACCCATTGTACTTGCAATATTTGATCTACTCTAAGAATGATTCTTCCTCTTTTAACAGAGCCAGTTACACAAATAAAGGGTGTAGGTTTAGCACAACAGAAGAAATTTGAGAAACTTAATATATATACCCTTCGTGATTTACTCTTTCATATTCCCTTTAGATATAGAGATACCTCTGAGATATTAAATATCCAAGAATTTAAAGATATTCAAGAAGGAACCTTTTTAGCCCAAATAGTCGAAACCAAAAATATATATACCAGAACTAGAAAAGTTCTTACTACTGTAAAAGTAATAGATCAATTCAATTCGAAATTAGACATATCCTTTTTTAATCAAAGCTATCTAACTAAAACCTTTAAAGTAGGTGAATGGTATATATTTGATGGTAAGATATCAGAAAAAGATAAAACAAAGAATATATATAACCCAAAGTATGAGAAATATACAGGAGATATATCCTTACAAAAACACTTAGGAAGAATAATTGGGATATATCACGAAACAGAGGGGCTTTCTTCTAGATATATTAGAAATACAATATTACCCCTTGAAAAATATATTAAAAAATTAATATCTGATCCTATACCTAAAAGATTACTACAAAAAGAAAACCTCCCCATACTTGGAGAGTGTATAGAACAGATCCATTTCCCTAGTTCACAGGAAATACTGCTTAAAGCCAGAGAAAGACTCTCCTTTGATGAAATGCTAAGAATAGGGATTGAGATGGAGAGGAATAGGAAGCAAAGAAGTAAGTTAAAATCAGTAAAGATAGTAGAAGATAAAAAACTCACTAAAGATTTTCTTACCTCCTTACCCTTTACACTTACAGATGATCAACAAAATAGTTTAAAAGATATACTAGAAGATATATCTAAGTCAAAACCAATGAATAGGCTTCTAAATGGAGATGTAGGGAGTGGTAAGACTGTAGTAGCAGCACTAGCAATACTCCAATGTATTAGAAATGGATATAGTAGTGTAATACTAGCACCTACAACAGTACTTGCTCAACAACATTTCGAAACATTTAAGAAATTACTTAAATCATTCGATATAGATGTAGAGATATGGATATCTAGTAAAAAGAGTAAATCAAAATCTCCTAACTGTTTAATAGTTGGTACACACGCTGTACTTTTTAAAAGCGATATACCAGATAACCTTAACCTAGTAATTGTAGATGAGCAACATAGATTTGGAGTAGAACAAAGAGAGAAACTTTTAAAAGGAAGCTCTAATATCCCTCACTACCTAACAATGACAGCAACACCAATACCAAGGAGTCTTACAGAGGTAGTATTTGGTAATGTAGAGGTATCTACCATTAAGCAAAAACCAAGTATGCAAAAGGAAATAATTACTAAATATGTACCTTACAAAAAAAGAGATGATTGTTTTGATTGGGTAAATACAAAAATTAAGGGAAGTAAATTCCAAGAACAAGCTTTCATTGTGTACCCATTGATAGAAGAGAGTGAAATCTTGGATGCTAAGGCAGTATTAACAGAGTATGAGAATTTAAAAAATATTCATTTTAAAGATATTAAAACAGAGTTACTACATGGGAGACTTAAAGAGAAAGGAAAAAGTGAAATACTAGAAAGATTTAGAAAGAAAGAATTTAACGTATTAGTATCTACATCTGTAATAGAGGTAGGAATAGATATACCTGATGCTACTGTAATGATAATAGAGGATGCACATAGATTTGGGTTAGCACAATTACATCAACTTAGAGGACGGGTAGGGAGAGGTAATTTACAGTCATACTGTTTTATAATACCTAGTAAGAACGAAGAGGGTAATGAGAGTGTAGTAGAGAGACTTAAATATTTTGCATCCCATCCCTCTGGCTTTGATGTAGCAGAGTATGATTTACAAAGAAGGGGACCAGGGGAAGTCTATGGTATTAAACAATCAGGTATTCCTCAATTTAAGATAGCGTCACTAACAGATATAGATATGTTTAAGAGGGCTAAATCTGTTGCAAAAGAGTTAGTAAAAGATGATAATATGGATCTTAATTACATATTAGAAAATATATTTAGATAATGGAGATACACATAGTACTAGACAATATTCGATCTGCCTTCAATGTAGGCAGTATATTTAGGTCTGCAGATGGAGCAGGTAGTGTTAAAAAAATATACCTTTGTGGTATTACTACTCAAATAGATAATCCTAAGTTAGATAAAACAGCACTAGGAGCTACAGATATGATACCATCTGAATATTACGATACCACTATGGAAGCTATTGAAGAATTAAGAGAGAGGAATATTCCAATATACTCTGTAGAGTTAACAGAGGATGCTCAAGATTTCCAAAAGGTAAAATATCCCCCAAAGGTAGCACTAATATTTGGGCATGAGAAAAGAGGTATAGATGAAGAAATACTAAAGAAAGTAGATAAAACAATATGTATACCAATGAGAGGAAAAAAGGAGTCTTTAAATGTAGCTAATTGTGCTTCAATAATGTTGTATGAAATGACAAGAGAGTAGCTTTTTTAATACTACTTTTTTGATATCATATATACAAATGGAAGAGAAGAAAAAACTGCCAATATCAAAAAGAACCATATTAATAGCTTCAATACTAATCTTAGCAATAGGTATACCCATTGCATATTTACTTTGGTCTAATGCACAAGAAGATGCAGGAGCTTGGTATAACTCAAGTTGGCTATACAGGAGATCTCTTTCTGTAGCTAATGCTGGGGCTGAATTAACTAATGAAGATGTTTTGATTGAATATGATACTGCAGCTTTAGTAACTGCTGGTAAATTACAAAGTGATTGTGATGATTTAAGGTTTGTAGATAGTGATGACTCTACAGCTCTTGCCTACTGGGTAGAGGGAGGATGTAATACCTCTACTACACATATATGGGTGAGAGTACCTACACTACCAAGTGGTGGGAAAACAATTTATATGTATTACGGTAATAGTGTTGCTACAAATGCAGAGGAAACATGGACAGGAAAGTTTTACCTAATGAAAAACTCCTCTTGTGATACTGGATGGATAACAGAATCTAGCTTTGATGGAGATTTCTTCAGCAAATTCCCATTTGGATCTTCCTCATACGGTAATACAGGTGGCTCTGCTAGACATACACACTCTGATACTACTTTACAAACAAATACAACAACAGCAGCTCAGAATGTAAATAGCAATAGTGGACTTACTATTTCTTTAAATCATTACCATAATATTACTATCACAATGAACTCCCCAAGTAGTGATATATTACCCCCATACCTTGATATGATTTTCTGTTCAAATACAGACCTCATTATAAAAGGTAATCAAGTTGCTCTTTTTACTACCTCTATACCATCAGGCTTTACAAGATTCGCCGCATTAGATAGTAAATTTCCAAGAGGAAATAGTACCTACGGAGCAAGTAGCTCTACGACAACTCATACTCATATACTAAATGAAAATATAACTAGCGCCGGACCAAGTGCTACCGGTACATGTGCAAGCGGTTTAACACAAGTTCCTACCAGTACACACACTCATACTTCTACCTCTCCAATTGCAGAGAATGGAACGATGATGCCAGAATATCTTACCATGATATATGGACAAGCTGATGCAGATACAATGGCTCCTTCAGGTACAATAACAATGAGTAATGCAACACCTCCATTAGGATGGGATAGATTCTCTCCCTTAGACAGTAAATTCCCCTATGGATCCTCCTCATACGGTATAACAGGTGGATCAACTACCCATACACATGCTGTTAGTGCAACAACAGGAAATGAATCTGCAACGGTTGGATGTGCTACAACAACTCCTACAACTACAGGGGTACTTACTCATAGTCATACAGTAAGCGGGAATTTAAATCCAGCATCTAATAATCCTCCATATATTGAAACCCTCTTTATACAAAAGAAAATATCACAAAATGTTACTGTAAATAATGAACAAATAGAAAATCAAACTCCTACAGCACCTACAGCTCTTTTAACAGAAGGGGCTACTAATCCCTCTGTAGTAACAGATATCACCCCTGAGTTTAGTGCAATATTTAATGACCCTGATACGGGAGAAACAGCCATATATTATCGCATTCAAGTTAATACTGCTTCTGATTTTAATGGTACTTCTATGTGGGATAGTACTAAAAAACCCATCCCTCCAATTACAGAAGGTACTCGTTCTCCCGATATCTCATATGATGGTACAACTCTCTCAGCTAATGGAGTCACCTACTATTGGAGAATTAAATTCTGGGATGATAGAGATAGTGAAAGTCCTTGGTCGTCAACAGCCCTCTTTACTATGAGTGCTTCAAATATAGAACCAAATCCTCCCGGGAGTCCATATACTGAAAGTACTGCTAATCCAACAAAAGTAATAGATATAACACCTGAATTTAGTGCAATATTTACAGATTCAGATGCAGCTAACACTGGTATATACTATGAAATTGAAGTAAATACGAGCAATTCCTTTGCAGGTACTGTTATGTGGGATAGTGGGCAACAATCCATTATCGCTATTACAAATGGAACAAGATCTGCAGATATCTCATATGCAGGTACAACATTAACCCTAAATGGGACAACATATTATTGGAGAATTAGATTTTGGGATAATAATGGACTAGTAAGCAATTGGTCTTCGGTTAACCAATTCACTATGTCAGCACCACCATCTGTGCCGTCTTCTTTATACACAGAAGGATCTACTGATCCCTCTGGTGTAACAGATCAAACACCTGAATTTAGTGCTATACACATAGATCCTAATGCTGATTCTACTGCTTACTATGAAATTGAAGTGAATACAAACAATACCTTTACAGGTACAGTTATGTGGGACTCTGGACAAACAGTACTTACAGTTCTTAACAATACAAGATCCTCAGATATCTCCTACAATGGAACTACACTTCCTTTAAATGGAGTTACCTATTACTGGAGAATTAGATTCTGGGATATTGATTCTAATGTTAGTAATTGGTCTTCAACTGCACAATTTACAATGGCAACAAGTAATACCCCATATCCTCCATCCTCCTTGTATACTGAAGGTACAACCAATCCAACAAAAGTTACAGACCTGACACCTGAGTTTAGTGCAATATTTGCTGATCCAAATGGTACAGATAGTGGTACTTACTATGAAATTGAAGTCAATACGAGCAATTCCTTTACAGGTACTGTTATGTGGGATAGTGGGCAACAATCCATTACCGCTATTACAAATGGAACAAGATCTGCAGATATCCCATACAATGGCTCTACACTCTCCTTAAGTGGTAACTCTTACTACTGGAGAATTAGATTTTGGGATAGTGGTGGAGTAGTAAGTAATTGGTCTTTGGTTAATCAATTCACTATGTCTGGTCCTCCAAATACTCCTAATAATCTTAATGTAGATGGTATGACGAATCCTTCCTTCATTAATTCTACTACTCCTAAATTCTCTGCTTACCATACTGACTCAAATGGAGATAGCGCAATTTACTACGAAATAGAGGTAAATTCAGACAGCACCTTTACAGAGATAGTAATGTGGGATACTGAGAAAACATCAATGACCTCAACTGCTAGTGGACAGTACTCTCCACAAATTACATATTCAGGAATAGCTCTAACAGGAACTTCAAACCTTACATACCACTGGAGAATAAGATTCTGGGATACTGATGATAATGTAAGTGAATGGTCCAATATCGGGAACTTCGTAGATTTCGTTCAAACAGAAGAATTTATACAAATGAATGGAGTAGGACTGGAAGGAATTAAGATAAACTAGTAGAATACACCCTATGAGTTTAAAATTCGATTCATCTAAAAAATTAAGAAAAGAAAAAAGTAAGCATAAAGTAGAAAGCTGGGAAGATTACGAAACAAGAGAACAGGCTTTTCTAAAAGAACGCCTACAAAGTAAAGAACCTACAATATCTGCAGTGGTTAGGATTACTGGTGGAAAAGCTAAAAACTTCTTAATAGAGATACCTAGAAACACTAGACCATTAACAGACAGGATGAAGGTGAGAATATTTGATGTATTAAGAGAAGATATAGCTAACAAGAAGGTATTAGATCTGTATGCAGGTGCCGGTTCCTTTGGATTAGAATCTCTCTCGAGAGGGGCTAAAGAGGTAACATTTGTAGATGCTTCTAAGCAGGCTGATTTTATATTAAAAAAGAATGTTGCTCATACTGGATTTCTTCCTCAAGCAGATATAGTGAAACAAAAAGTAGAAGAGTACTTACCTAAAACAATAGAAGGGGATAGTTCATATGACATCATATTTATGGATCCCCCATACAAGCTTTACAATACAAAGAGGGTAAAAAAGATGCAAGAGGTTGTTAATTTGGCCTCTAAGTTACTAAAAGGTGTAAAGGAGAAAGGTAAAAAAGGTTTTAAAGGAGTATTAATAGTTAAACATCCAAGAAGATATCCAATAGATAGTTTAGAGTTAGAACATCTTAAGAGAGTAGAAACATATGAATTTGGTTTAAATTCAATATCATTTCTCATTGTTAAATAGGTTAGTTTGTATATTTTTTACAAAAGAGATAAAATACTACCAATGTACAAAATATTGGGCATTAACAAATCAAAACTTACTAAAGTTGTGTATCAGACATGTTTTTAATGTCAAAATTTTCCTTAAAGAAATTTTTCCTTAATATATTTAATTCTGTATTAATAAAAGTATGAGTAATCAACAAGAGAGTAAATTAGAAAGAATGAGGCATTCAGCATCTCATGTATTAGCACATGCTGTATTAAAGCTTTACCCTGATACTAAGTTAGGAATAGGTCCCGCTATCGATAACGGCTTCTACTATGATTTCGACTTTACACAGCCAATAGAGGAGAGTGATCTAAAAGAGATAGAGGAGGAAATGAAGAGGATAATTAAAAGGAAGTTAACAATAACTCAAACCTTTATGAATAGAAAAGACGCTATTAAATATCTAAAAGAAATAGGGCAAGAGTATAAATTGGAATTGTTAGAAGAGATACCTGACAAAGAGGTAAGCTTCTTTGTGACAGGAGATAAGGAATTTGTAGATTTGTGTAGAGGACCACACCTAGAAGATACTGGAGATATAGGTCCAATAAAGTTGATAAAAACAGCAGGAGCATATTGGAGAGGTGATGAAACAAAAAAAATGTTAACTAGAATATATGGTACTGCATTTGAAACAAAAGAAGAGCTAAAGGATCATTTGAAAAAATTAGAAGATGCAGAGAGATATAATCATAGGAAATTGGGTAAACAGTTAAAACTGTTTGCAATAATTCCTGAGATTGGACAAGGGTTACCAGTATGGTTACCAAGAGGATATACAATGAGAAGAATATTAGAAAATTACATGTTAGATTTGGAAAGAAAGCATGGATATCAACATATATTAACTCCTCATATAAATAAGGGAGAGCTTTTTAAGACCTCTGGTCATCTAGACTTCTATAAAGACTCTATGTACGCTCCGATTAGAGTAGAAGAGGAAGATTACTACCTTAAACCTATGAACTGTCCAGCTGGATTCATGGTTTACAAATTAGAACCAAAAAGCTATAGAGATCTACCTTACAAGTTAGGAGAGTTCGGAACAGTATATAGATTTGAAAAGAGTGGTGAGCTACATGGTCTTCAAAGGGTAAGAGGCTTTACACAAAATGATGCACACCTTTTCTGTACCCCTGATCAATTAGATTCTGTACTTGATGAGACATTAGATTTACTAGATATCTTTTACAAAGATATTGGATTTGATAATTACAAATTTAGACTTTCTCTTTCAGATAGGGAAAGAAATCCAAATAAATATTCTGGAGAAATAGAGAAGTGGAGATTTGCAGAAGAGGCTCTCAGAAAAGTACTAGTAAAAAGAGGGCTTGAATTCGAAGAAATGCCAGGAGACGCTGCTTTCTACGGACCTAAAATAGATGTACAAGCAGTAAATGTATATGGTAAAGAAGATTCCATATCTACATTACAATTAGATTTTAATATGCCCGAAAAATTTGATATAAAATATATCGATGTAGATGGTAGTGAGAAACAACCGTATGTAATACATAGGGCATTGATTGGATCATTTGAGAGATTCTTTGCATTCCTAATTGAGCATCACGCAGGAGACTTCCCACTCTGGTTAGCACCAGATCAAGTTACAGTAATCCCTATCTCGGACAAGCATATGGAATATGCGAGAGAGATAAATCAATCATTAGAAGCTAGCAATATTCGTACATCCTTAGATGATAGAGGAAAGAGTATGCAATCTAAAATTAGAGATGCAGAAAAACTCAAAGTCCCGTACCTCGTTATCATAGGAGATAAAGAGATAGAGACTGAAACAGTATCAATTAGATCTAGACTTAATAAAGAGATAGGCTTGATGAAAAAACAGGAATTTTTAGATTACCTCGAAGAAGAGATTAGATCTAAAAAGAGTAGATAAATTTTTTAATATATATATTTAATAAATGGATTCATACAACCAAAAATCTAAAAACGATGTAAATACAAGAGTAAATGAAAGAATAAGGGTACCAAAGGTATTAGTCATAGATAACAAAGGAGAGAATATAGGTCAAGTAGATACCCAAGAAGCAATTAGAATGGCCAAAGAGGTAGAATTAGATTTAGTAGAGGTAAGTCCTAATACTAATCCCCCAGTATGTAGAATTATGGATTTCTCTAAATATGTATATGAGCAAAAAAAGAAATTAAGAAAGAATAAGAGTGGTAAAGCAAAAGATTTAAAAGAGTTTAAATTTAGTCCTGTAATAGACGTAGGAGATAAAAATACTAGAGTGAGAAGAGCTAGAGAATTTTTAGATAAAGACCATCCTGTTAAGATAACAATACAAAAAAAAGGTAGACAACCATACGAGCAAATGAAAGAAGTTTTTGCTGATATATTGACTAATTTTACTGAATATAGTACTATCGAGGCCGAACCAAAAGGTAGTTCTAATAGTATTTCGATTACATTTAAGAAGAATGTCACGTCAAAAAACAAACAAAACAGCAATCAAGAGAATCAAGCTCTCCAACCCAAAGGGAAACAGGAAAGCAAAGATGATGTACAAACAGAGTCATCAGGGTCACTTAAAGACCAAAAGGTCCTCTAGATCAAAAAGAAGACAGAGTGATAAAGCCTTAGTGTATAAAACTACTGATAAGGCTTTAAGAAGAAAAATTGTAAATTTAAAGTAAATAAAAATGAGAGTTAAGGGTGGTACAGTAAGAAAAAGAAGACATAATAAAATCCTAGCAGCAACTAAGGGATATAGAATGACAAAGAGTAAACTGTATAAAGTAGCTCATGAGGCATACTTACATGCCGGGCAGTATGCATATAACGATAGACAGAAAAGAGCAGGACAGTTTAGAACTCTTTGGATACAGAGAATTAATGCAGGTTGCAAGAATAATGGTATTCAATATAAAGATTTAATAGGTGGCCTCAAGAAAAAGAATAGCGAATTAAATAGAAAGGTACTTTCTGATATAGCAGTAAATAACCCAGAGGTTTTCTCCTTTATAGTTAAATCTCTGTAGAGTTCTTTTCTAAAAGGTATATAAAGGACTCTACAAAGGGTCCTTTTTTTTGTATTAATGTAAGCTTTAAAATATAATATTGTATATTACAAGATAAAATCATAAACTCATATATATGATAAAAGATTGGAAAAAGATATTAACTGATATAGAGAAGGATCTACTTAAACTCCCTTCGAATGAACTTAAAAAGAAATACCTTTCTAAAGAAGGTATAGTTACTAATCTTTTTAAAGAAATAAAAAGCTTAAATACAAAAGATAAAGGTACATATGGTAAGGAATTAAATAAGGTAAAGGGTTTAATAGAAGAAAAGATTAAGAGAAGTGAACATACAGATATAGAACAAAGTAGTAAAAAAATAGATCCTAGTGCACCATTTGATATAAACACATCTAAAGATAAAAGACCTCATATTCTAGATTTAAAAGGTAGTACACATCCTTTGTATAGGGAGTTAGAAAAGATATTAGATATATTCCAAAGAATGGGTTTTGACATTATGGAAAGTCGTCAAATTGATGACGATTTTCATATGTTTGAAAGTTTAAATTTCCCTAAAGGTCATCCTGCTAGAGACATGTATGATACATTCTGGACAGATGATGGGTATGTACTACCTGCACACACTTCAACAATGCAAAATAGGGCACTTAGAAAGCTGGGACCACCCCCAATTAGAGTAGTGTTACCCGGTAGATGTTTTAGGAATGAAGCTACAGACGCTAGTCATGAGCATACCTTTTACCAAATAGAGGGAATATACGTAGATGAGGGTATATCAATGGGTCATATGTTAGCAACCATTAAAGAGTATTTAGAACAGTACCTTGAAACAGACTTAGAAGTTAAAATACAGCCTGCATATTTCCCCTTTACTGAACCTGATACTGAGTTTGTAATTAGTTGTCCTTTTTGTAAGAAAGTAGGATGTAGTACATGTGGATATACAGGATGGATTGAATTAATGGGATGTGGGATGATACATCCTAATGTATTAACTGCAGGTGGTATAGATCCACAGAAATATACAGGCTTTGCTTGGGGTGTAGGATTAGATAGGTTAACCTTAATTAAAAGTGGTATTACAGATATTAGAAAATTAAGAGATGGTGATATTAATTTCTTGAGACAACTTTAAATATGAAATTACCCATTAACAGTATAAAGGAATATGCAGATTGTAATCTAGATTTAGAGAAAATTTTACATATACTCTCCACTAAGGTAGGAGAGGTAGAGGGATATACAGATTTCTCTAAGATGTATGAGGGTATATATATTGGAGAGATAGTTAGTAAGCAGCAACATCCTGATGCTGATAAATTAGGGATATATAAAATTACAATTGGGGAACCAGAGGATATACAGGTAGTAGCCGGAGATAAGAGTTTGAGTGTGGGGGACAAGATAGCATATATAAAACCTGGTAACATTGTACCTTCTACTTACAATACTTCAGAAGAATTTAAAATAAAGGCTGTTAAAATGAGAGGTATACTTTCCAATGGTATGCTGTGTTCTGAAAAAGAATTAAATATAGGAACAGATCATACTAAGGTATTAGTACTAGAGAAGAATGCTCAAATAGGTAGTACATTTGCAGAGTATTTCAAACTTAACGACACAGTAGTTGATATAGAGAACAAAGCCTTAACAAACCGAGGAGACCTCTTTGGGATAATAGGACTTTCTAGGGAGATAGCAGCAGCTCAAAACATACCCTTTATTAGTCCTCAGTGGTACAAGAGAGAGAGTTTAGATTTAGAAGAAGGTAATACATCACCCATAACTGTATCAAATGAAGCATCTAATCTATGTCCACGATATATGTGTATATCTTTAGAAGATGCCTCTGTTACTC
This sequence comes from uncultured Candidatus Saccharibacteria bacterium, assembly GCA_964430365.1. Taxonomy (GTDB): domain Bacteria; phylum Patescibacteriota; class Dojkabacteria; order SC72; family SC72; genus JAVEVH01. The sequence goes on along the minus strand of CAYSEU010000003.1, from coordinate 3,011 downwards.
AATCTCCAGTATGGTTGAAATCCATATTAATAAAATCTGGTATTAGACCAATAAATAATATTGTAGATATTACTAATTACCTTTCCATCCTAACAGGACAACCATTACACGCATTTGACTATGACAAAGTGGTAAAAAATGACCCTAGTAATAATCCTAATGCACATATTACTGTTAGACTAGCAAGAGTAGGAGAACGTATACATACACTTGACGGTAATCTAGTAGAGTTAACTGATAATAACTTAGTAATTGCAGATAGTACAAACCCAATCGCTATTGCTGGTGTAATAGGGGGTATAGATACAGAGATTGATACTAATACTAAAAGAGTCATAATTGAGAGTGCTAGCTTTGACAAGTTCAGTATTAGAAGAACCTCTATGGAGCTAGGTATATTTACAGAAGCTGTTACAAGATATACAAGAGGACAAGACCCTAATTTATGTCTACCAATACTTCTTAAAGCAGTAGAGTTAATAAAAGATATAGGGGAGGGTAAAGTATCTAGCAGTGTAATAGATTCATACCCGAATCCTTCTGAACCTAGAAACATCTCTCTCTCAATATCAAAATTAAATACTCACCTAGGTACTGTACTTAGTAAGAATGATATTAAAAACATATTACTTAATATTGAATACAAGGTATTAGAAGAATCAGAAGATGGAGAATATATCACAGTAAGTGCACCTGTATTTAGAACAGATATATATATCCCAGAAGATATTTATGAAGATATCGGTAGAATATATGGATACGAAAATATTGTAGCTAGACTACCACTAAGAGATATTAGAGCTAGTAAAAAGAATAGTAATATATATTTAAAAACTCTAATTAGAAATATATTAAGTAACTCTGGATGTAATGAGTTAGATACATACAGTTTTACTGGTATAGATACAATAGAGAAAAGTAAACAGGATCCTAATATCGCATACCATATTAAGAATGCTCTCTCTCCTCAATTACAATTTATGAGAGTATCCCTAATATCTTCTCTTTTAGAAAAAGGTAAGTACAATATCCAAAGAAATATAAACACCTTCTGTATATATGAATTTAATATCCCTCATCAAAAGGGATATGTCGATAATTTTGAATTACCTAAGGAGGATTGGCATCTTTCCTTACTTTTCACTTCCAAAGAAAATATCTTAGAGGGTAATCCTTACTATCAAGTAAAGAAATATTTTGAAAAAATATCTAACTCTCTAAATATATCTTCTTTAAGATATGAGTTAATATCTGAGAGCTCTCAGATAGATATCCCTATATGGATTAAAAACATAATACCTACATTTAATAGAAATGGTGCAGTACTAATTAAAGATATTAGGAATGGTAAAGAGAATATAATAGGGGTAATGGGAGATATAGACGGAGAGGTTAAGAATCATTTTAAATTACCCGAGTATACATCTGGTATAGAGATAAACTTAGAAGAATTAAGGAGGGTAATAGGGAAAGAGAGTAGGTATGTAGAGGCTTCTAAGTACCCAGCTATCTCTCAAGATCTTTGTTTAACTGTACCAAGTAGTACTAAGTATGAGCAATTAGAAAGCCTAATACTTCAATTAATAAATACAAGAGATAGGAAGGGGAGTATAGAGTGTATAGATATATATCAGAAAGAGAAAGAGAGTAAGAATATTACAGTAAGAGTAAGTATAGAACATAAGAATAAGACATTAACTGATAAAGAGTATTCTAAAATAAAGATTAAGATAGAGGAGAAAGTAAACGAATTAAACTAACTATTTGTCCTATTCCCTGGTTTAACAATAGGTAACTCTACAGAAACCTCATCTTCTTCTACAGCAAACTTAATACTCTTTGTACTACTTTTCTCATAGTTATCCTTTGCATATACTGCAAGGATATGCTCACCCACAGAGAGTGTAGAGAGAGAGTAGGTAACCGCAAATTTACCATCTTCTAATGTTGCACCTGGTATTACATTCCCATCTATAGATATTGTAAACTCAGTAATACTTTCTAAGAATCTTACCTCCCCCTTTATATCTATACTTGCACTCTTTTTATACTTACTACCATCCAAAGGAGATTCTAATTCAATTACAGGGGCATTATCTATTCCAAGAGGGAGTGGACATACGCCTGTTTCAGGTTCCGTGAATATGTACGACCCTTTGCCTTCAGTAAGATATTTAATATATGCATCCTGTTGTAACCTGTTTTCTAACTTAAAAGTAAGTAATACTTTACTCTCAACTAACCCATACTTCTCTGCTAAAGTAAGATTGGAGGGAATTAATCCGTTAGTTTTACACACAGTCACAGCTTTCCTATCATCTACTTGAGGAGGCCTTCCTGCAATATATACAGTTGCTTCCTTAGCACAATCTACACCCTCTGCAGGTACACCACCTGTATCTTTACATACAGAGGTAGAAAGAATACCCGCAGGCCTAGTAAACAGTTCTGGCTTATATTTATCCGCTAACCTATTTGTAATAGAATAGGCTATTGGTAGAGGTACTGAAACACCCCATGCTCCTGGTACAACCGTATTATCATTATTACCAGCCCATACACCAACAACTAAGTTTTTGTGATACATAACTGAGGTTAAATCCTTAGGACCATCCGTAGTTCCTGTTTTAAAACATACATTACTACCCTTTACTCTTGCATATTGAGTTCCTATCCTATCTCCGTGACCACCTAAATCACAAAGAATATAGTTAAGAAGATATATCTCTTTCTGATCAATAACCTGTTTACCATCACCAACCTTTGATTCTTTTAATATGTTACCTTTAGAGTCTTCTACCTTAAGTATAGAGAGTGTTTCATTTCTTACTCCTTCATTTGCAAATACCCCAAATGCTGCGGTATGTTCTAGTAATTTCATTTCACCTGCTCCTAATGCTAGTGCCAGACCGTAATCCCCTTTATTTCTTAGTGTAGTAATACCTAACTTTTCTGTCGTTTGAAGAAATGCATCAATACCAGCTAATTGAAGAGTATATACTGATGGGAGA
>CAYSEU010000002.1:30450-38448 GCA_964430365.1 uncultured Candidatus Saccharibacteria bacterium | reverse complement strand
AGAGATAGATTTGATAAATGTGTTACTAAGTGCAACTAAGCTAGATGATGGGAAATTATAATTAAATAGAGAGAGTGTTAATATTATAGATATAATTAGAAATAGTATTATTGCCTATGAGAAGGAAATGAAAGAGAAAGGAATATATCTTAAGATGAGTTTAGTAGATGGGAAGAAAGAATTACCCAGAGTCTTCGCAGATAAAGTAAGAATACAAGAGGTAGTAGACAATTTAATTAGTAATGCAGTTAAATATACTAATAAGGGGGGTGTTGATATTTTCGTTAGCATAGAAAATGAATATATGAGAGTAGAGATAAAAGATACGGGTATTGGTATGAGTGAAGAGGATTTAAAAAATATAGGTAGGAAATTTTATAGATCAAACCAATATATTGAAGGGGTTGCGAAATCTATACCACTAGTAAGACCTGGGGGGACAGGTTTGGGTTTATTTGTGACATTTGGGTTGATTAGGGCTCATGGAGGAAGAATAGAGGTAAAAAGTAAGATGGGTGAGGGTAGCTCATTTATATTTACAATCCCACTACTAAAGGAGAATGATACTAAAGGGATAAAACAGAAGAAAGTAGAAGATATGTTTGTAAGATTAGGGCTAAAGAAATAAGAGAGTTGACATCGTTAGAGATTGAGATTTCCTGTGTTTTAGCATATCATATATTCATAATTTGAATACTTTTAAATATGGATATAGATACATTCAAAATAGATTTAGATAAGTGTATAGATAGTCTTACTGAAGACCTTTCTCAAATTAGAACAGGTAGAGCAACACCAGAGCTAATCCAAGATATATTAATTAATGCATATGAGACACAGGCTCCTTTAAAAAGCTATGCCACTATTAATGTCTCTGATACTAAATCTCTAATTGTAATACCTTGGGACAAAGGGTTAATAGATAATATATCTAAGGGTATATCATCTGCTAATATGGGTTTTAATCCTGTATCAGAGGGAGACCATGTAAGAGTCACTATACCTGAGCTTACTGAAGAGAGAAGAAAAGAGTATGTAAAGATTATGAAAGACAGGGTAGAGGATGCTAGAATAGCAGTAAGACAAGTGAGACAGAAATATATGCAAGAGATAGATGAAGCACAAAAGGGAGGCTTTTCGGAAGACCAAGCAGATAGATTAAGAGATGAGGGAGAAAAATTAGTAAAAGAGAGTAATGAGAGAATCGAGGAGATGAGGGAGAAGAAAGAGCAAGAGCTTCTTACCATCTAACTACAATATTAAAATTTAGTACTTAAAAATATGTCTACCATCATTAGTATCCTTCTGCTTCTTTTAGTAATCAGTATTCTAACCTTCGTACATGAATTAGGACATTTCTTGGCTGCTAAGGCAGTAAAGGCAAAGGTTTTGGATTTTTCGATAGGATTTGGTCCTAAGTTACTCTCAAAGAAATATAGAGGGACTACATACAATATTAGGGTATTACCATTTGGGGGATATGTAAAAATATTAGGAGATGGGGATCCTACTGGTAGTAAGGAGGATGCTAAATCTAAAGGGAATTTGAAAAACAAGAGTAAATGGGCACAGATGTTTGTAATGTTAGCTGGAGTAACTATGAATATACTCTTAGCAATGATGCTTTATACAATATTTTTGGCTAATAATGGGTGGAAAATGAGTATAGGGAGTACATATGAAGATTTTAAACCAGTAGGGGCCACCATCGAGAGAGAAAGAGTTATGGATTTACCATATGAGTTAGCGCAGGAGGGTGGTGCACTAGACGCTAGTATGTATGAGAAGGGATATATTCTTTCTATAGACGGAGTGGATGTAGATGATCATAAACACTTAATTGAGGTATTAAGTAATAATAAGTCTAAAGAGATTAATGTATATGCTTGTGATATGGATAAAGAGTGTAATTTCTTTGATGTCTTAGTAAGTCAAGATGGTAAGATGGGTGTATATACAGGAGAGAACTACGATGTATATATAGATTACTCTAACAACAAGCTATTCGCTGGTGCTTCTCACTCTATTAACATTGTAAAACTAACTGGTGAGGTATTTAGTTCTATGCTTTCTACAGCACAAGATACAGGTGATTACTCAGAGCTTTCTAATACAGTAAGTGGTCCTATTGGTATCTACTTTATAATTGATTACTTTAAGACATTGGGTGTAATAATGTTTTTGGGTATATTAGCTGATCTCTCTATCTCTCTAGCAGTTATTAATCTTCTCCCTATACCAGCATTAGATGGTGGTAGATTTTTCATATTATTGATAGAGTCAATACTTAGAAAAGATTTAAATCCTAAGGTAGAGAATGCAATAATAAATATTAGCTTTATGTTTTTAATAGTATTAATAATAGCGATAATGATTAAGGATATAGTTAATATAGAGGAGTTGAAGAGTTTGTTTAAATAGTATATCTTTAAGTAAGAAAAAATTAATTACTGCTCTAATGGCACTGAGGTTAACAAAAACTAGTAAAATAGTATTCGCTATATTAATTGTAGTACTTTCTGGAGCACTAGGTTATCTAGTATGGAGAGTTAATCAGCCTGATACGGTTGCTCCTACTGATAGTGAGGCTTCAGATAATTGTCCTGATGGATGTGCTTGGGTCCCCTCTATTGAACAGTGTGCTGGAATAGGATCTACAGGGGTTGCATGCCCGAAAGTATACGATGGTAGCTGTCCGTCTGGGACAGAGAAGGTTGAAACTATAACTTCTGGAATGTATGTCTGTTGTTACCCTTGTAAACCGGAACCTACACCAGGTGAGACAATATATCCGAATCAGAGTACTTGTCAGGACTTAGCAGATGATAGGAATGCTGCGTTGGATCCGGATTGGATTAATAATCCTGACAATTGTCCTGATACTGGTACTAAGTGGGTATGTAAATCTGTAGATGGTGGATATACATTAGATTTAGTCTCTTGTACTGCAGAAGAACCAGTTCTTAATTGTGGTACTGAACCTACATATACGTTTAATAAGGCACCTACTACTGGTATAGGGCCATTCCTTAAAGATGGTGAAGTAATCCTCTACTATACTAGTCTTTTGGACTCAGCATACAGACCTGCGCTTACTTTCAGTTATCAGGATCATAGTAATAATGATGCTACTGCAACAAAGGTAATTAAAATGCCTGCCTTGTCTTCTAATAGGGCTAGGGTTGAAACAGGTATAATGGTTGAGGCAGGAGATACAATTACCTTAGTTAAATCAGATGACGATGTTAATCAAGGAGATCCAGAGTGTGCTCCAGATGAGTCTGTTAATCCTAAATATCTTTCTTGGGGTTGGATAGCTCCTAGTGGTGGAGAGTGTGGTTCTGGGTTAGCAGGGCCTCCTACAAATGGTGTTACTGATGACCCAATGGATAAGATTGCTGTATTAACATCCTCATATAACTCATGGGTACAAGGCTTTGGCGATGAACCAGTAGTAAGTAACAAAGGTAGTCAATGTTGGGCTGACTGGAGAGAGTGGCCGGGGGATTACGATTTTAATGATTACTTCCTACAAATTGCGTATGTTACAGAAGCAACGGTCATAGAGGAAACTGCACCTGTATGGAGTATTACTAAGAGTGTAGTAGAGAGCTGTTTAGATGAAGATACAGAGGATCCTGTTGCTCAATTAACGTATACAATTACAGTAAGTAATACTGGTGATGGAGATGGTACCATCGAAAAGATAACAGATGATTTAGATAGTAAGGTATTAGCTGCATTTGTTCAAACAGGAATAACCTCTCCTGGTACATACTCTAATGGTACAATCGTTTGGGACTATACAGGGACTCCACTTAATATAGCTGCTGGTAGTAGTAAAACATATACATATACGATGTTGATGGATAAAGATAGCTTTGGGGTATATGGTAATACAGTAACTTTAGATCCTTCTGTAGGTGAGAATGTTACAGCTACAGCAAGTATAGATGCTGATTGTGAGATATTAATACCAGAAGAGCCAACACCAGAGGAAACCATACCAGAGACAGGTATCTTTGATAGTACTGTAGGTAGAGTATCTGTAGGTCTAATCTTAGTAATATTAGGTGGAATAGTGTACAGCATGCCTAACGGTATATTTAGAATACAAAAGAATACATACAAATACAGAGAAAGATTTGAAAGAAAAGTGGCTAACAAGTAAAAGAGTATGATATAATCCCAGAGTCTTAATTTAAAGGAGATACATATGGCTGTAATAGTTCATGCCAACGAAAATATAGATAGTGCCCTCAAAAGACTTCATAGAGAAGTAATGAGGGAAAAGATCCTAGAGACATACAGAGAGAAGGTATATAGGGTTAAACCGTCTTTATTAAAAATTCAAAAGAGAAGAGAGTGGGCTAAGATGAAGAGAAGAAGAAGGTCTGCTGCTAGAAGAGCAAAGTAAATTTTAAGACGTAATTTACATGTCACTTACCCAAGATATACGAAAAGATATGTTTGAAGCCTCTAAGATAGGTGATACTAAATGCTCCGATATTTTAAAGATGGTACTTGCTGATATTAAGAATGAAGAGATTGTATTAGGAGAATCTCTTACAGATGAACAGGTAATAAGGGTATTAAGAAAACAGAAAAAGAGAGTAGAGGACTCGATAGAAGGTTTTACTAAAATGAATAGAGAGGATCTAATATCTAAAGAGAAAGAGCAATTAAAAGTATTAGAAAGATATCTCCCTGATTTAATGAGTGAAGAAGATATTACTAAGGTTGTAAAAAAAGTAATAACAGAGAGTGGAGCAAGTAGTATGAGAGAAATGGGTTTAGTAATGGGTAAGAGTATGAAGGAGTTAGGAGATATGGCTGATGGTAATACTGTAAGAAATATTGTTCAGGGTTTACTTTCTTAAAGTAAAAGAATGCAAATAGAGATATTAAATAGAGAGATAGTTTCCCAAATAGAGTCTACATTCAATATATCTTTTGAGGATATTACGAAGGGTTTTAGAACGCTTTTCGAAGATAGTAACTTGGAAGATATTAATATTGTTTTTGTAAATTCCCAATATATACAAGATTTGAATAAAGAGTATAGAGATATAGATGCTCCTACAGATGTTTTGTCTTTCAATATCTCCAAAAAGAGTGGGGAAATATATATATGTCCAGAGTATGTATATACCTCTTTTCAGGGAGATGAGTTTGAAGAAGAGATATTAAGATTGATAATACATGGAACTCTTCATATACTAGGATATGATCATACGGAGAGTTTAAACGATTCTCCTTATGAGGATATGTTTGTTGTACAGGAAGAATTACTTTTGAAATACAAAAAGATATGTTCATCTTAACAGGGTTAGGCAATCCAGGGAAAGAGTATGAGTTAACTCCTCATAATGCTGGATATATGTTTTTAGATTCTTTTAGAGAGTACCTTCTTAAAGAAACAAATTTGGATGTTTCAGAATGGATAGATGAGAAGAAAATGTTCCTTTCTGAGATATGTAAGATTAAAAAGGATGGAGAGTTAATAGGGATATTACAAAAGCCTCTTACATATATGAATAATTCCGGAAGTGGAGTACAGTTACTTTTAAGAAAGTATCCTGAGAGTGAATATATCTTAGTGCATGATGATTTAGATATACCATTGGGTATGTTCAAAATACACCTTGGGAAGTCCCCTAAGGGTCATAGAGGGGTACTTAGTGTAGAGAGTGTAGTAAAGAGTAAGGAGTTTTTAAGAGTAAGGATAGGGATTGAAAATAGGGGAGAGAGATTAATACCAGGGGATGCATATGTATTAATACCTTACTCTAAAAAGGAGTTAGCTATGTTAAATATGAGTATTAAAGAAAGTATATCTACTCTTCTTGTAAAACACTTAGAACTTTAATCTCTGTCGCTTTGTAATGTTCTAATATTTCTTCCAAATTGTGTGTTACTAATTTTGTATCATCTGGTAGTACAATACCGAAGGTATCTTCACCTACCACTATTCCCATATTCATAACTTTTTCTACTTCCATTACAAAAAAGATATCTCCAATATATAGCCCCTTATCATATGTAGTATGTACACCATATTCATTTAAATATTCATACAGTAAGTCAGGATAATTAAGAGAGAGTGTATATGTTTGAGGTGTATATTTAGTTCTGTAATACTCTCTTAGTACAGGTTCTAGTGGTAAGTTTTGTTCAAAGTAAGTTTGTGATATTAATCGGTAAGAACCTAATGCTCCGAAATTGTATTTAATCCTTCCCCAAGTATCAATAGAATTGGTCACTAGGTATTTACCAGTAGAAATGTTCTTAACAAATTCAATGCCTTCCTCCCTATCTAATTCATATATATTCTTAACTCCATCGTTATCTGTATCTACATCGCCCCTATCCTGTACACCATCAAAATCAATATCTTCGTTTCTTTTGCCATCTACAAAATGGTATGCATTATTGTATGTATTTAGGTTCATATACATTGTAAATATCATATATACAAAGGAGAGGGATATGAAAAAGTAAAGTATATATTTAAGAGGGTTAATCTCTTTTAAATATTTCTTAAATATTAGAAGAAGGAATATGCCCAAAAAGAGCATTTCTGTTGCAAAGGCATGGGTAAATATATAGCTAGTGAAGTAATTAAACTTAAATATATTTCCTAATATTGTAATCTGTTGTTGAATGGGGAATAGGGTAAGTGAATATGAGAAGAGTATATCTGCAGCAAAATGGGAAAGAGTACCAATTAGAAATGACCAAAGTATGATATTTAAGAGTTCATCTCTAAGTACTTTTCTACTTTCTTTGTTTAATACCTTTTTTAACACTTTTACCAATATATGTAGTATTAACCATATTGATATGTAAAATATTGCAGAGTGAGTAAATACTGAGTGATGTTGAAATGAGGGGATATTAGTCATACTAAGTATAGCTAAATCAATATCAGGGAGTATTCCAAACAGTATACTTAGTATCATTACTAATATATGTTCCTGTTTATTTAGTTTAGAGATATTCTCTTTCTGAATACTTTCATTCAGTATGTATGATATTGGTCCGTGTGCTAAATACATTGTATATATTTCTTAATTAATCTTTCTAATTATACACTTACTTGCTAAAATTGGCGTGTCTATGAAAAATTTTACAAAAGATTTCCTTAATATATTTAAATATACGCAATTGGATAGGTATTCTACAATTACTGTAGGTAATGAATACAAGGAGTTTGTAGCAGAGATATTAGGAAGGAAATTAGATAAAGGTATATGTTTAGTTCCTAAAAGGGATGTTAATCCTGCTTTTAAGGTAATTAATATTGGTGATACTTTTAAAAAAGATATTCTACTAGATTTAGAATATTCTAATGTAGAGAGAGTATGGAGTAGTGGAGAATATTCAATTTTAGGAGAGAATATATTAATATGGCCATACAGTTCTAAATATATTTATAGGATTACGCTACTTGGAGATGAAGTAGAGAGTATAGAGGTATTAGAACCTGATAGTAGGAAGAGGTTAGATACTGTTTTAAGTGTAAGAATATTTTCTAAGGATGAGGAGTTAGTTATTGGTAATGAAGGGAGTAGTGGGGTCTTAGTTATAGAGTGTGTTCCCAATATCTTTTTGGAAGAGGATGTGGTTGATATTGGTATTAGATCTTTACCATATTTCTCTCTAACTTCTTTAACTAAATCTAGTATTAATATTTTAGATGACTACAAGGGTAGAGGATATGAAATCTGGTATCTTACTAACGATCTTTTTAAGTATGAGAGTAAGAGTAGTTTAAGTGGGTATATAGATAGAGTGTATGAGATTAATGATAGTGTGGAAGGTAGCATTAGAAAGGGGCTTTTGTATGAGAGCGGTAAGGTACTAGTATTAACAGACTCCGAAGTATTGGGTGAAGTCTTACTTAGTCACAAAGAATTGGGTAAAGATATTGATCCTTCTTCGGTTGAGTTACTAAAAAAAATCTTAGTGGGGGATTTTGTTGTACATGAGGATCAT
>CAYSEU010000002.1:0-30440 GCA_964430365.1 uncultured Candidatus Saccharibacteria bacterium | reverse complement strand
GGTATTGGAAAATTTCTAGGATTAATTGAAAAAGAAGGTACTCAATATATTGAGATAGGGTATGCAGGAAATGATAGGTTGTATGTACCATTGTATTCCTCTGAAAAGGTTATGAAATACATTGGTAGTGGTAAGGCACAGCCTATACTTACAGGATTAAATAGTGGAGTATGGAAGAGGGTATCTAGTAAGGCTAAGGAGGATGTAGAAAATATTGCTAAGGAGTTACTTCAGATATATGCACTTAGAGAGATATCCAAGTCTAAGATGGTAATTTCTAATGAGAAAGAGTCGGATGAATATTGGGAATTCGTAAATGATTTCGAATATACAGATACAGAAGATCAATATATTGCTAGTAAGAAGATATCGGAGGATTTACAAAAGGATGTACCAATGGATAGGTTACTGGTGGGAGATGTTGGTTTTGGTAAAACAGAAATCGCTATGAGAGCTACCTTTGGGGTAGTAAATAGTGGTATGCAGGTAGCTGTTCTTGCTCCTACAACAGTATTAGCTAATCAGCATTTAAGAGTTTTTAAGGAAAGGTTTAAGAAATACCCATTCAATATATCCTTAATATCAAGGTTACAAACAGGTAAAGAGAAAGAGATAATTACTAGGGATGTAAATGTGGGTAAGATTGATATATTGATTGGTACTCATGCAATACTTTCTCAGGGTATTAAGTTTAAGAATTTAGGATTACTTGTAGTAGATGAAGAGCAGAAGTTTGGTGTAAAGCAGAAGGAGAAACTTAAGGGTAGTAGAGTAGATACACATGTCCTCTCTATGACTGCAACCCCTATCCCTAGGACTCTAAATCTCTCATTAATGGGAGTAAGAGATATCTCCGTTCTCGCTATCCCCCCTTTAGGTAGAAGAGAGATTAAAAATGAGTTCAGTAAGTTTAGTTTTGAGAAAGTAAGAGAGTATATATTGCGTGAGTTAAAAAGAGATGGGCAGGTATATTACCTACATAACCGTGTAGAGAGTATATATGGTTTAGAGGAGAAGTTGAGAGAGTTGCTTCCTGATATACGTATAGAGGTAGCTCATGGTAGGTTGAGTGGTAATAGGTTGATTGAGGTAATGGAGAGGTTTGTTAACCATGATATAGATGTACTACTTTGTACAACGATAATTGAGAATGGTTTAGATATTTCTAATGCGAATACCTTAATAGTGGATGATGTAAATAGGTTGGGTCTTTCTCAAATGTATCAGATTAGAGGTAGGGTAGGTAGAGGAGAAAAGCAAGCATATGCGTGTTTTCTGTATGACGAATTAAAGGGAGATGCGACTCTAAGATTAGAAGCATTGAGAGAATCAGAGGCATTAGGATCTGGCTTTGTACTCTCTAATAGAGATTTAGAAATTAGAGGAGCAGGAGATATTTTAGGTAAGAAACAGAGTGGTGCAATTAACTCAATTGGTTACGGATTGTATACACGTCTTTTGTCTGAGGCTGTTGAGGGTTTAAAAAGTAGTGATATTAATGGTTAGTAGGTGTGTAAATATTTTTTACTTGTTACTACTCTCTTTGTAGTTTAATATGTACATCATGTCCACTGTACTGTATAGAAAATATCGAGCACAAAACTTTGATGAACTTGTTGGACAAGATCATATTACAAAGCTTTTGAAAAACGCGATTAAGAGTAATCAGCTCTCTCATGCTTTTCTCTTTGTTGGTTCTAGGGGTACTGGTAAAACAAGTACTGCTAGGATACTTTCTAAGGCTGTTAATTGTCTTAATCCTAAAAAAGACGGTAATCCATGTAACAAGTGTGAGATATGTCAATCTATTTCTAATGGTAACTTTATGGATATGATTGAGATAGATGCAGCATCTAATAGGGGGATAGATCAGATTAGAGAGTTAAAGGAGAGGATAGAGTTTGTACCTAGTAAGGGGAGATTTAAGATATATGTAATTGATGAGGTGCATATGTTAACCACAGAGGCATTTAATGCTCTTTTAAAGACTCTAGAGGAGCCTCCAGAGCATGTAATATTCATACTTGCTACTACTGATGTACATAAGTTACCTGCTACGATTCTTTCTAGATGTCAAAGGTATGATTTTAGGTTGGGTACAGAGGAAGAGATTAGAATTACATTAGAGAATATCCTTTCTAAGGAGAAGTTAAAAGTAGAGGGTAAAGGGCTAGATATAATTGTGAGAAATGCTAGAGGTAGCTATAGGGATGCTCTTTCATTACTAGATGTTGTAGTTAATAGCCAATTGAGGAGTGAAGATGCTAAAAAGATTACAGAGGATGAGGTAAGAGCTGTGTTAGGTATTCCTGAGGTATATATGGTTAATGATTTCATATCGTCTCTTTTAAAGGGTGATTCTAAAAAATCTTTAGAGTGTATTAAGGAGCTAGAGAGTAAGGGTACTAACTTAGTGCAGTTTACTAATTTTACTCTAGAGGTATTGCGTGAGGTATTAGTGGGTAAGATTTCTGGTAAAGAGGTAGGAGAGTATACCTTTGCTAAGGGTTTACAATTAAGAGAGATACTCTCCTTAATTAAAGATTTTCTTAATGTGGAGAGGGATTTAAAAAACAGTACAAACCAGATATTAATATTACAGATGTTAATACCAATGTACTCAAAAGAAGGAATCGTAGACAAAAAGGATACACAGCCTGTTGCAGAAAAAAAAGTAGTAAGAAAAAGTACAACGATTGTAGAGGGTAAGAGTGAAAGTGTAGAGGTGGTTAATAGCGATGTAATAGAGTTAGATATCTCTGATGTAGAAAAGAATTGGGAGAGGGTAGCTCAGGGAGTTAAACCTCTTAATACACACCTTTTTGCATTTTTAGGTGCATCTAAACCCATTAGTATAGAAAAGAATATATTGTGTATAGAGGTACCTTTTAAATTCTACAAGGATCAGATAGATACTCCTGTTAGTAGAGATTTAATTGGGGGGGTAATCTTTAATGTATTAGGTACTCACTGTAGGCTTAGATGTGTTGTTAATGAGAATGTAAAGCCTAAATTACAATCTAATGCAGATGTAGTATTGAAAAATATTCCTGTATTCGAAAAGAAGAAAGGAGAGAAGATAGGGGTAGAGAAGAAGAAAACGTTTGCTCCTAGAAAGGTCAGCCCTGATGTAGAAGCAATCTTTGCTGGTATGTAATATAGTAATTATGTATAATCCTAGTAGTATATATTTAATTTGTTCTAAACAATGTAATGTTAAATCCTAAAGAGTTAATAAAGATGCAAATGGAAGCAAAAAAAATGCAGAAGAGATTAAGAGAGAAAAAAATATCTGGTGAGTCTAAAGATGGAATGTTAAAAATATTTATGAATGGTGCTCAGGAGTTTGAAGATATATGGGTAGACGATAATCTACTAGATGCTAGTATGATGGATAGGTTTAAAAAGGATGTGAAAGAGGCATTTAAGGATTACCAAAAGGCTTTACAAAAGGAGATGGCACAGGATATGGACTTGGACAAGATAAAGAGTATGTTTAGCTAGTATGTCTGTACTTCCTAAATCTGTAGAAAATGTAATTAATGAATTTAGTAAACTACCAGGAGTAGGTCCTAAGTCCTCTTCTAGAATGACTTACCACTATTTACGTTCTCCAAACAAAGATGCTACTAAGCTAGGTCAAGCTTTAATTGAGATGGATGAGAAGACCAAATTTTGTACTTCATGTTTTAATGTTACTGATGAAGAGATATGTAATATCTGTAGTAGTCATTTAAGAGATCACTCCACTATATGTATCGTAGAGGAACCTCTAGACGTTGTAGCGTTTGAAAACTCTGGTATATACAATGGGTTGTACTTTGTACTTGGTGGTGTAATATCACCTGCTGAGGGTATTACTGCTTCAGAGTTAAGATTTAAGGAGTTAGAGGAGAGGGTTAATAGTGTAGTAAAGGAGAGTGAGAAAAAGGTAGAGTTAATTGTAGCTACTAATCCAAGTTTAGAGGGAGAAGCTACTGCTGCATATATACAAGATATCTTTAGTATTTTGCTTAAAGAGGGTAAAATACATATATCAAGATTAGCAATGGGATTACCTACAGGTGCTGACTTAGAGTATGCAGATAGGTTGACTTTAAAGAGGGCATTAGAGGGTAGAAGAGATATTTAAGTAAAGGAATAATTATGAAACTGTATTCAACATTAGATAGGAGGGTAGTGGATATTATACCTCAAAGGAAGGGGGAAATTTCAATATATAGCTGTGGTCCTACAGTCTACTTCAGAATGCATGTTGGAAATCTTAGGGCATATGTAAACTGGGATATATTACACAGAGCGTTACTGTATCTAGGATATGATGTAAAGAGGGTAATGAATATTACTGATGTGGGACATATGTCATCTCAAGATGATTTTGGTGATGATTTTGGTGATGATAAAATAGATAGGCAGGCAGAAAGGGAGGGGTTAGAACCAATAGATATCGCAAATAAATATATTGATACTGTTTTAGATGATTTTAGGAAATTAAATATTCTTGCTCCTAATGGAAAAGAGATACCAGAGGGTGTTACATATACAGAGGTAAGTAAATATGGGTGGAGTAGAGCAACGGAATATATTAAAGATATGATTGATATGATTAAGAGGATGGAAGAGAATGGATATACGTATGAGACTAAGCAAGCAGTATATTTTGATGTAAGCAAATTAGAGGACTATACAATATTCACAGGACAAGATTTAAGTGAGAAGGAGGTCGGTGTAAGAGAAGAGGTCGGTGTTGATTCGGACAAAAAGAATCCTGCTGATTTTGTACTTTGGATGAAGAGAGTAGGTAAATACAAAGATCACATTATGAATTGGTCTTCTCCTTGGGGAGATGGTTTCCCTGGTTGGCATATAGAGTGTTCTGCAATGGGAACAAAGATATTAGGTGAGTATTTTGATATTCACACTGGTGGTATAGATCATATTCCTGTACATCATACTAATGAGAGAGCACAAAATATTGGAGCATTCAAACATCCTGTTGTTAAATATTGGGTACATAATGAATGGTTATTAAATAAAGATGAAGAGAAACTTTCTAAGAGTAGGGGTGGGGCTAATACTCTACCTGAGATAGAGCAGTTAGGTTTTAATCCTCTAGACTTAAGATATCTATTCCTTTCCATCAACTATAGAACTAAGATAAGCTTTTCAATAGGGGCTTTAGAGGGGGCTAAGAATGCTAGACTAGCATTAATAAGACGAGTTAAGGAGTTAGGTAATAAAGAGGGTAAGGTTATACAAGAGTATGTAGACAGGTTTAAGAAAGAGCTGGAGAACAATCTTAATATGTCTGGTGTATTAGGTCTAGTAAATGAACTTCTTAAGTCAGAATACCCTAAAGAAGATATCCTTTCTACAATATATGATTTTGATAGGGTATTAGGATTAGATTTAAAAAACATCTCTTTTTCAGATGAGGATAGTAATACAGAGGAAATAGATGATTTACTTAAACAGAGGCAAGAGGCTAGGGATAGTAAGGACTTTAATGAGTCAGATAGATTAAGAGATTTAATTTACGAGAAGGGGTATAAGGTGTTAGATACACCCCAAGGGCAGAGTCTTGTAAAAAGGGATGAGTAATCAAAATACATTTACAGTAGAATTTAAAAGAGATGAACTAGAGGGTGTAAGAGAGGTCCTTTTAGCAAATAACTGGAGGGAAGAGGCATATGACAACTTGTATGTTATTTTTAGATTAAGGAGTCCTAAGGGTTCTGTAGCTATGATGTACAGTAGTGGTAAATTAGTATTTCAGGGTAGAGAAGATTTTACATCTGTTATATCCAATATTAAAAAAACAGAGAAGGATGTATCTATAGAACTATTTAGACCTCATATGGGTGTAGATGAGGTGGGTAAGGGAGATTACTTTGGTCCTTTAGTAGTAGTTAGTTGTTTTATTACGGAAGAGTTTTCTAAGAAGGTTAAACTTTTGGGTTTTGCAGACTCTAAGAAATTCTCTGATGGAAAAATACGTAATCTTTTCGATATGGTAAGTGATTATCCATACTATTACTCTTCAGTATTAGAACCTAAAGAATACAACAAACAGATTGAAGAGTACAGAAACGTTTCTATATTACTTGCTAAACAGCATACTAAAGTTATTGAGATGGGATTAAAAGATTTAAAAAAGAAGGGTATTAAATGTGAGTATGTTGTTGTAGATCAGTTCTCTACATCCAAAAGTAGGGTGTCTGATGAGTTAGGGGTACTTGGTAAACAGTGTGAATTAATACAGCATCATAAGGGGGAATCGGATATAGCGGTAGCTTGTGCTTCTATAATAGCGAGAGGAATCTTTCTTAGAGAGTGGAGTAATATGAATGAAAAATATGATTTTGAATTTCCTAAGGGTGCTTCCAATGTAATAGCTCAGGGTAGAGAGTTTGTAGCATTACATGGTAGTGAGAAACTAAATGAGGTTGCTAAGATAGGTTTTAAGACTACTAAGCAGGTAATGTCTCTTTTTTAAGTTTTTCTCTTTTTAGAAAAATCTTCTACTATAGATTTGGAAAGTAGTATACCTATTATTATTACTATTAGTAAGGCAATTAATTCAAATATGTAATTATTAATCTCTATCTCTATATCTTGAGCATTATTATCTACACCATTATATACTTGTGCTTTTACAACTCTTTTAATAAAGAGATCTTGTATATACCAAGTAGGTATTTTAATCTCTCCTTCTAATGTCTCTCCTGGGTATATATCTTTTTTCTCCTCATTGAGGTAAAGGTATGTTGGTTGGTAGCTATTTCTCTCATTGAATACATCCATTCTTCCTTGGGGTGTAAGAAGGTAGTTAGAATTATTCTTTATACTGTATTTAAGTATAGTGGGTAGTATAAAGGGGATTCCTCTTCTTTTAACTTCTATTTGTGTAGAGTACTGCGTAGTTGTAATACCCCTTACTTGGTCATTGGGGTCTACTATATCTAATATTATTAATTGAGATATACTTAGATTTATTTTTACGTTCTTAGAATCAGTAACTGGTGTAATAGCTAGTATATTAAAGTAGCTTCCATTTGGTAAGTTACTAAGGGGTAGTATCTCATATTTAATATTGTATGAAGAATTGGCTTTTACTTTTATACTATCAGTATCTACTTTAAGAAAGATATTCCTCTTATCTTCTGTAATCTCATCTGTTTTGGGGTTGTAAGTATATGGTGTAAGTAAGACTTGTATATCTTTGTTTTCTCCATTTTTAAATACAACACTACCAAACATTCTTTCACCTTGAGCAAGTGTAATTCTTCTAATTGCAGGATCAATACTACTACTTGCATAGAGTAGAGGAATACCAAGCAAGGTATATATAAAGGCTGCTGTAATAAGGATTTTAAGAAATTTCATTCTTTCTATTTATTTTCTTCTTATTTATTCTAACTATTATAACAAGAAGAATAGCAGCAAGGATAGCAAGAATAATCTTCCATGGAATTATCCAGAAGGTTGCTTCACTACCTAAGACTGCAAAACCGGGTTGAAAGCTTCTGTATGTAACCATTAATTTGGCTTTCATAGGGCCAACTGCTATAGCCTTGTTAGGAGATAAGTATCCTGATTGAGTCCAATTATCGGTATAGTTTCCTAATGTGTCTCTAAGAAGGCTTTTAGCATTCTTATTAAAGGGGATTCTAGCTACCTCTTGTCCAAAGATATTTTCTATTAATATCTCTCCTGTAGGGGTTATATGCATGTCACCAAGGTTTTTAATAGTGGTTAAGAAGTCTACATTTATCTTTTCATATACTTTTTTGTCTGCAATAAACCTGAGTAATTCTGCATTCTGAACATAGTCATCTCCAATTTGTATTAGTATAGGGGTTCCTGCAGCAAGATTGGTAAATGCTGCTGTACCTTGTTGCTGGTAAGCATTTTCAGAAATTAGAAATATCTCTACATTAAACTCTCCATTCGTAGTGTCTGTAGGTACTTTAATAGTGTATTGTAATTTAATATTTTTATTAGGTTCTAATTCTAGAATATCTTTGGATACTGTAACCCATTTTGAAGCAGAGTAATCGACAAGGGCATCTTCTTCTTCTGTTAAAATGACAGCGGTACCTGGTTGATTCTCTATCTGTTGGAAGCCACTAATAAAGACACGGTAGGTACCTGCTTCTTGAGATAGATTCCAATATACTATTTCATCAGAGTAGGTTTCTCCTGGGCTTAGTTTTAAAACTTTAGAAGTAGGAGCAACGCCTATTGATAGAGAGGTTTGAGCAAAAAGAGGGTGAACACTCAGGAGAAGTATTATTACGGGCAGTAATAATATTCCGTTATATTTCATGAATCGAGTAAATCTCATGTTCAAGTATATCAATTACTAGTAGTAACCACCACATATCCAATATACAGTCTCCTGGTATGAACCTGCTGGAGCCGAGGAGCTTGCTTTCGCACCATATGTAACAGTAGAGTTTTCTGCTGAGCCTTGTGTACCAGATTGTGATAGTACTAATTTAGCACCAGAGTACAATCTATCTATTGTTCCGAATGTACCAGCTGTTGTATTTACAAAGTTTGTAGCTACAGTTGCAGGATCTGTTGAGTCAGGATCTGAAAGTGTTAAACCAAATCCAGAGATTGTTGCATTAGTAAGATCAAGTGTAGCTGTTGCACCGGAAGCAATCAAATGTGTAGTAACCGTAGATTTATACAAACCAGCATCTGTTGAACTATCTCCTGTTCCATATACAGCCCAGTAGTAACCACTTGAGGTTGTGGAAGTACTAATCGTATGAGTTCCAGTTGCATATGCACCACCTGGGTATAAGGTACCAAGATTTACAGTATTTGTACTAATAGAACAAACAACAGTTGGCATATCAGATACTGTTGCAGTAATTACGACAGCGTCATCACCTAAAAGATATACCTTGAATGATTTTGAATCCATAGTTGCTCCAGAAGCAGCGGTAATTGTAAGTTCGTGTTCTCCCGTTGTTCCATTAGTACCTATGACTCCAACGCTATTTGAAATCTGTACTCCATATGTAGTACCTGCAGTTAATGCACCAACATTAGAGATAGTGATAGTGTCTACAGTACCAATGCCACCTTGTGAACATGCAGCACTAAGTACACCAGATGTTGGTAGTGCGCTATCAATATCCCAGTTTCCTCCTGCTAAATCTACCGCAGATGCTGTAACTCCAGCTACAGTTAAAGCTCCAGCTGTTCTACACCATGTAGCGTCTTCATCATCTGGAAACTCTATTTTAATTGTACCTGCTGTAGGAATAGTTGTTGCTGTATCAATGGCGAGTATAAATTGTACTGTGTTAGGACCTGTTCCATCTAAACCTGCCTTTAATCTACTCATGAATATATATACAGCAGCTAATGTACCTGCCTGTGCAGAGAACACTATAAAGAAGGCCGTAGAGAATACTAAAAATAGGGTTGGGACTACTATCTTCAAACTGGTTTTCAGACTCTTCACATTGGGCAGATTAAAAAATTAGAGTTCATATTTATTTTCTATAATACAATTTACATTCTCTTAAGCATGGTGTCAATAGTTAAAATCTAGGAATTAATACAAAATATATGGTCTCCTGATAGTCAGTAGCAGCAACCTTATCCATACCTGGTTTTGCTATTACCTTTAACGCCATTCTTCCATTAAATACAGGTAACTCTGATTCATAAACCTTGGTGGCAGTAGTTCCAACTATTCCTACATAGTTTCCTGTTCCACTGTAATCTGTAGTAGCTGTAATAGATCCTAAATATGGATAAGTATCATAATCTATATACTCGCTTTGTATTCCAAAACCATCTGCAGCAGTATTTAAATCGGCAGTAGCTGATACTATTGTTTGTCCAGTAGTATCACTCTTTAAACCTCCATTTACTCCTCTTACAATTATTGCAAATCCTCCCTCTGAGTTCGTTGCTCCATCTATCCAGATTCTGTTTTGAGCTGTAGTAGGAGCAGTTCCTCCAATTAATTCATATGCTCCTGTAAAAGA
Organism: uncultured Candidatus Saccharibacteria bacterium; assembly: GCA_964430365.1. Classification (GTDB taxonomy): domain Bacteria; phylum Patescibacteriota; class Dojkabacteria; order SC72; family SC72; genus JAVEVH01. Next base: position 20,424 of record CAYSEU010000002.1, on the reverse strand, counting down.
AATTGTATATGGAGATACGGTCTCTGTAGTTATTCCGGTCTCATCATCAATATCTATATCAAAAAATACAGATCCTGCTGAAGTAGTTGCACTAGCAATGGGACCTTGTTCTGTTTGAGTAAAGTCACCATGTAAAGCCAATATCCTAATATAGTAGGTGGTAGCTGTTTGAAGGCCTTGTATATTAAAATCTGGTATTTCCCAATCTGTCTTTGTTAAGAAATCACTTAGGTTATGTGTACTTATACTCTCTGGCCAGAGGGATGAACCATCTACGTATCTAATATCGGATACAAAATTGTCAGTAGATATCATTACAGCGTAAAGGGTATCTATTGGGTTACCATTAGTATCAATTTCAAACCTTGCTTTATCATAGCAACCACTAGGTCCACATATTGCTACCATACCTCCTGTAGATAGCTCTGTTGGTCCGGTAGTACAGCTAGAAGATCCTGAAGTAGTAGTTTCAAAGCATGATACTTCGGGTACTGCAGGCAGGAATGCTTGCTCTGGACTTGTTAGCATTTTATAACTGTTAGAGTAATTTCTTGGATTATTTGATATTCTTCCTACTTCAAGTAGGGCAGAGTAATCTCCACTTGCTGTCTCAAGTATAGATCCTCCTTTGGTAGTAGCACCCACTATTTTGTAATTAGTAGAATCTAATTCTGCAGCAAAAAGAAGGGTAGGTAATATACATATATATATTGTAAAAACCATTTTTAATATTTTGGGCATATATATGATGATATGTAAGATATACGGTTTAGTCAATAAAGGAAATGAGAGATGAGTATGATATAATTTGTGGCAATGGAGAGATGACTGAGTGGTCGAAAGTGACGGTCTTGAAAACCGTTGTACGGGTTTCCGTACCGTGGGTTCGAATCCCACTCTCTCCGTCATTAAATATAAGGATATTTTCAATATGACAAAGAAGATAAAAGTTGCAATACTATACGGTGGAAAATCTGCAGAACATTCTGTGTCTTTAGAATCTGCTAGAAATGTTGTTAGAGCTATTGATAAGGATAAATATGATATTGTTCTAATAGGTATTACTAAGACGGGGGAATGGTTTTTACAAGACATTAAATATTTTTTAGAAAATAAAAGCGCTTCTCGACCAATTCGAACTACTACGGATAGAGTAATATTCTTACCTCAATCTAATGGTGAGATATACAATATTACTAACCCTTCAAAAAAAGAAATAGTGGATATTGTATTTCCTGTCTTACATGGTACATATGGAGAAGATGGCTCTATACAAGGGTTATTAAGGATAGCAAATGTCCCATTCGTGGGTTCTTCTGTATTGAGTTCTGCAATATGTATGGATAAGGATGTAACAAAGAGATTACTGCGAGATGCAGGTATTCCTATTGTAGACTATATAGCATATTCTAATATTACGAGGGTTAATAATGATGAGATACTTTTCAAGTTTGGTACAAAAGCTTTCATTAAACCGGCAGATTCAGGGTCTTCTATTGGTACTAGTAAGATTAATAACTCTGTAACTTTGACAGTTAATATTAAAAAAGCTTTTAAATATGGTAAGAAGGTTTTAATAGAAGAACTTATCGAAGGTAGGGAGATAGAGTGTGGTGTAATAGGTAATAAGGTACCTAAGGCTTCATGTTTAGGAGAAATAATTCCTAATGATGAATACTATTCATATGAGGCTAAATATATTAAAAAGGATGGTGCCAAGATTATTATCCCTGCAGATATAGATAAAGAGAAAAGTGATGAGATAAGGTTTATGGCAAGAAAAGCATATGAAGTATTAGGATGTGAAGGATTTGCCAGAGTAGATTTCTTCCTATTAAAAGATGGTAGAGTATTTGTTAATGAGGTAAATACTATCCCTGGATTTACATCCATTAGTATGTTTCCGAAATTGTGGGAAGAGAGTGGTATGCCGTATTCTAAGGTAATAGATAGGTTAATAACTTTGGGATTGGAAAACTTCTATAAAGAGAGGGCTATATCTCTTAATTACTGATTGATAAGAGATAGTGTAACAGAGTGTATCCCCCAATCTATTTTATCGTTGAATACAGTAATATCAACATAATATCCTGAGATTTTATACTTTACATGAGCATACTGTCCCATGCCAGGTATTTCTTCTATATATCTATCTTTCTCTTCTGGGTGGGATATATCTACAGAGTTTAGTTTGTTTACTATCTCTTTAAAATCTTTTAAACTCTTAGCAGATTTATACGCATCAGTAGTCATATCATATGCTCCAACGGTATTTCCATTATCAATTTTCTCCAAGAATTCCCTTGTCATTCTATATGGTTCTGATTTAACGAAAGATATTATCATTATTGTAAGTATTAATAGTAAAAGAGAGGGAACTGCTATTAGTGATATTTCTGTTATCATTCTCTTTTTTTGTGAGGGGATATTAAGCTTTGGTAATTTTAACCAAGGTATATTTATTTTAGGAAGTTTTAACCATTTAAGGTTTATTTGGGTTGTAGGGGGCAGTATATTCTGTTTTATTTCGTTATTTTGATACACCTGGGTAGATTGATTGATAGAGGACTGTTTTTTTGTTTCACTTTCACCCAATGGGGCAGGTGCTTTTAATCTCATCTCTAATATATAAATTATCATGTATAGATACTGTTATCAATAAATTAGAGTAGAGGAGGTTTGTCCTAGATCTGTCCCTCTTTTTCTAGTACAAAGACTGTTATAACAATATTTGGTACAACCTTTATGCGTTTCTTCGACCAAAAATACAAACTATTTTTTACCATCTTGTTGATTTTGGCTAGGTATAAAGGTTGGGTTTGTTTTCTTGAGATTGTGGAATTTGTAGATGGTTAATAATCTGAATGGGGATAGGGCTAGGGCAGACCCTTGATGGACAGAATTTGATATAATATGTTTATCTAAATTAAATAGGTTTGAAATAGATGTTCGGAATAAAAAATAATGGGAATGAGAATAGGAAGAAAGATGAGCATGAATTTAACATTTTTGATGTTAAATCTGTCGAAGAATTTATAGATAGGGTTACAATGGGTTTTAATAAAACATTAGAAAGGGAAATTAGAGAACAGATTAGTAAGTTGAAAGTAGAGTATAGAAGGGATGATCAAAATGCAATAAATACGGGCATTACTGCTAATATGGAAGAGAAAGCTAAAGAGTGGATATGTCCAAGGATTCCTATGTGGGTTACACCAGACCTTTTAACAGGGTTGGGTATTATTGGCTATGTTATGACCGCAATGGGTTTTATCTTAGGTTTTATGAATCATTACTACCTTGTGCTTGTAATAATTGGGCTATTTCTTAATTGGTTTGGAGATAGCTTTGATGGTAGTTTAGCAAGGTATAGGAAAAGGACTAGGCCTAACTTTGGGTATTACATAGATCATATTGTTGATAGTGTTGCTGTAATAATATTTAGTTTGGGGTTAGGACTCTCTGGATATGTAAAGATAGAGATTGCTATGCTTTTTGGAATAATGTATCTGGTTTTAATGGCCCATGTAGAATTAGTAACATATGTTCAGAATGAATTTAAATACTCATTTGGGCTATTTGGTCCAACTGAAATGAGGATAATAGGGATAATATTTACTATCGTTCTTTTCTTTCTCCCTGTTAAATATTTTGATGTATACGGACACTGGTTAACTCAGTATGATTTTGTAATATTTGGAGTGAGTGCAATTATGTTTGTAGTTATCTTAGTTAGCATTCTTCAAAAAGGTCTAGAGTTAGATAGGATAGATCGTAAAAAATGGGAAAGGAATATTTAAGTACTTTTTAATCTTTACTCTTTAAAATTAGATATCTAAATTAAGTTTGGGTATCTAATGAGAAAGATCTTACTTTGTTTTGTTTTACTCTTTTTATGTATAAATACTGTTTTCGCAGACTCTTACTTCTCTAATGATGGAGATATTACATACAATAGGTATTTTGATACATTAGGATATGGTATTGGAGATCTTTTAGAAAGTGAAAAGTGTTCTAACTGTGTTGAGTATGACATATCTAAAGTTTCAGGCACTAGTAGTAGTTGGATACTTTCACATATTAATATTTCAGATGTAACAGATGATGATTGGAGGTATGGATTAGTTAGAAATTGGAATGTGTATGATAGGGTTGCTCTTCCACCATACTCATCTTTAGATTTCATATATTGGTCGGAGAATAGGGTAGGGGAGGATATAAATGTTACTTCCTTGAAGGTATTACTTTCCAAGCAGGATATTACTAATGGAGATTTAAGAGAGCTTTTGTATATAGATGGAGAGTATGAGAGTATCCCTATTAAATATATAATCTACAACTATCCAAGAGATGGGATAGTAAAGACATATCCAGGTGTAGGAGTAGTTAAGAATGGAGGGGGATTTGATGGAGGAATGATACTAGATAGGGTATATGTTAGACCTGCCCTTCAGTTTATAAAGTGGGAAGCACAAAGGAATGAGGAATCCGTCTTAGTAAGGGTATATGTAAGAAACGATTCAGATATTCCATTAAAAGATACTGTCTTTACTCATAATCAGTATTCGTTAGTAAGAGATTTTAATCCTAACGAAGAATATATATATGAGTATGAGTTAGAGGTAGGGGAGAGTTTAAATTTAGGGTATGCAGGGATATATGATCCTAACGAAAATCAACAGTGTGCAGTGAAAGGTGAACATATGGAATCTAACTATGTTGGAGAGTCTGTAATAGTTGCGGGTGTAAGAGAAAAGGATAGTGAATATCTATCATATATTGGTTCAAGGGTTAAGCCACATATGGATAGTTTCTGTGTTACAAGAATACCGTATACGTTGTACAGTGGAGAGATTATATTAGAAGAGATTGAGGAAGATACAGCTCAGGAGGATGTATTTATAGAGGTAGAAGAGAGTGGTGGGGAAGTTCTAGGTATTAAAAAATTACCCCAAACAAGTATTAATATGTTTCCTTTTCTTGTTGTATTCCCTCTACTTTGGTACTATCTATTAAGGAGATTAATAAAATGAAAATAAAGTTTACAATTCCCAAATATGTACAGAAGGTAGCAAGAATACTTTCTAAAGAAGGATATGATGTATATCTTGTTGGGGGAGCAATTAGAGATATCGTTATGGGTAAAAAGCCCCATGATTTTGATTTAGCTACTAATGCGCTTCCAGATGAGATGTTAGAACTTTTTCCTAAAGCTGTTTCTACTGGGGCAAAGTTTGGCACTGTAATAGCTCTAGTAGAAGATATTGATGGTGAGAATAGAGAGGTAGAGGTTACTACTTTTAGAAGTGAAGCGGAGTATATAGATGGTAGATGGCCTAGTAAGGTAGAGTTTGTAAATGATTTGGATAAGGATTTAGGAAGGAGAGATTTCACAATTAATGCCATGGCACTGGATCTTTCTTCTGACCTTTTAGATGGAGAAGAGGTAGAAAGAGAGTGGGATATACATGATCCTTTTAGTGGTATTACAGATATTAATATGAAATTAATTAGGGCTGTAGGTACACCAATTGAAAGATTCAAAGAGGATGGTTTAAGGGCTTTTAAGGCTTGTAGATTAGCCTCTCAGTTAGATTTTGAAATAGAGGGAGAGACTTTCAATGCTATTAAGCAAAGTTTACCTATAGCGAAACAGGTATCTATGGAAAGAATTAGGGACGAATTTATGAAATTACTTTTAAATTCTCCTAAGCCTTCTAAGGGGATAGAGCTAATGAGACAAACAGGACTGTTAAATATCTTCCTTCCTGAGTTACTGGAGGGATATGGTGTTGAACAGAAGCTCTTTCATGCTCACGATGTATATACACATAGTTTAAGAACATGTGATTTTGCCGAAGATTCTGTTAAATTAGCTGCATTACTACATGATATTGCTAAACCTAGAACAGATATGGGTAATGGTCATTTCTATGGTCATGATGTTGTAGGTATGGGAATGGTTGAGGATATTATGAAGCGTTTAAAGTTTTCTAAATCGGAGATAGAGAGAACTAAGCTATTGGTTCGCAACCATATGTTCTACTATCCTCATTCTCAACTAGAAAGTAAGAAAGAGGGAGAGATTTCTTTAAGTCAGTGGAGTGATTCTGCTGTTAGAAGATTTTTAAATAGGGTAGGGGAAGAGAATGTTGAAGACCTTTTTAAATTAAGAATAGCGGATGCTACATCTAATCCTAATTCACCTTTTCAACCAGAGGAAATTACTGAGTTACAGAGACATATTTCTAGGGTAAGAGCACAGGATATGGTATTAAAGGTTACGGACTTAGATATTAAGGGAGAGGATTTACAAAGTATTGGTGTTAAACCTGGTCCTCAGATGGGAAGTATATTAAAAAGATTACTAGATATAGTTATTGAGGATCCTTTAATGAATACAAAAGAGAAATTGTTGGATGAAGCTAAGCATATGTTGTAATATTAGAATAATTAATTTTGTTAACTGCCTGATATGAAATTGAAATTCTGTGGAGCTGCCAGAACAGTTACAGGTTCCTGTTACTATGTGGATACCGGTTCGTACAAATTTTTAGTAGACTGTGGTGCTTTCCAAGGTAAAGATGAGTTAAATACACTTAATTATGAGCCCTTCCCATTTGATCCAACTCAGTTGGATGCTATATTTCTAACACATGCTCACTATGATCATTGTGGGAGAATTCCTATACTTATTAAACAGGGATTTAAGGGTCGTATTATTGGTACTCAACCAACTAGAGATTTAGCTAAGATTGTGTTGTTAGATTCTGCGAAGTTACAACAAGAGGAGTATGAGAGATGGCAATCTAAAAGTAAAACGGAAAGACCATCTAAGAATCTTTCAGAGGAAGGTTCGCTCTATGCAGAGAGGAAGCCTCTTTTTTCTGAAACAGATGTAGAAGGTATGCTCGAACTCTTTGATGTATACCCATACGGTTCATCTGTTGATTTAAAGAAAGGTGTTGAATTTAGAATGAGAGATGCCGGACATATACTAGGTTCCGCAATGATTGAGTTTTGGATAAAGACAGCCGAGGGTAGGGATAGAAAAATTGTCTTTAGTGGAGACTTAGGGCAACCTGGTGCAAGAATTGTAAGAGATCCAGACTTAGTAAGAGAGGCTGACTATGTAATATGTGAAGCTACATATGGTAATAGGTTGCATAAGAATAAGGATGAGACTGTCTTAGAATTACTTTCCATATTAAAACAGGCACAGGAGGAGGGTGGTAATGTTTTAATACCTTCTTTCGCTATTGAAAGAACCCAAGAAATCTTGTATGAGATAAATCTGTTTGTTGAAAACAAGCTATTAAATAACTTAGAGGTGTATTTAGATAGTCCTATGGCATCTAAAGCTACTGCCGTTTTTAAACAGTATCCTACTTTCTACGATGAAGATGCTAGAAGATTGTTAGAAAAAGGAGATGATCCATTTCATTTCCCAGGGCTAGTTGCAGTTGATTCTGCTGAGGAATCTAAGAGATTAATATCAAAAAAGGGAGTTGTCATTATTGCTGGAAGTGGTATGTGTACAGGAGGAAGAATAGTACATCATATTAAGAACCATATTGAGAAGGAAAATACTCATATGATATTTGTTGGATATCAAGTAGAGGGTACATTAGGTAGAAAGATTGTAGAGAAAAGTCCTGAAGTAAGGGTAATGGGACAAACTTTACAGGTTAAAGCACAAATTCATACCTTAGGTGGATTTTCTGCTCATGGGGATCAAAGAGATCTAAGATATTGGTTAAGAAGTTTTGGTCATTCTCCTAAAAGGATTTTCATTGTACATGCTGATGAAGAAATCGCTATTGGTTTCGGTACTAATATTAAATCTGAACTTGGGGTAGATGTTGATATACCTAAATTAAACGAAGAGTTTGATCTTAAGTAAGATGAGTGTTAAACAGATATTAGATATTGAAAAAGATATAAAAGAATTGAACATACAGGGTGCCACCAATGTAGCCATTGCTACATTAGAAGGTATGAAGATTTTCATTGAAGAATCTAATGTTCAAGATAAAGAGCTGTTTTACAATGAGTTAGAAAGAGTAGGTAACAAATTAGCTAATGCGAGATTAAATGAGCCATTAGCAAGAAATGGAGTTAAGTATGTAGCTTATCTATTTAAAAAGAAGAAGGATGATTTACACTCCATTAATGATATGAAACAACAGCTATTAGATTACTGTGATGAGTATCTATTTAAAATATCTGATTCTAAGCGAAGTGTAGTAGAGTTAGGTCTTCCATATGTTAAGCATTTTGAAAATGTTCTTACTCACTGTCACTCATCTACTGCTGTAGCAATATTAAAAGGGATAGGGGAAGTAAGTAGCTCGTTTGATGTTGTTTGTACAGAGACTAGACCTCTTTTTCAGGGAAGAACTACTGCTAAAAGTCTCCTAGACGACGGTATTTCTACCACTATGATAGCGGATAGTGCTGCTGAGTCTTTCATTATTGGTAGAGGCTCTATTCCTATAGATGCAATCTTTATCGGTTGTGACCAGATTACACTAGATGGGTACTGTATAAATAAGATTGGGAGTTGGGGTATAGGTATGGCAGCTAACTTAGCAAGTAAACCGTTGTATGTAGTTTCACCGCTTTTAAAGGTTGATCCATATATTAAAGCTAAAGATATTTCTATAGAAATTCGTGAAGATGATGAATTATGGAGTGAGGCACCAAAAGAGCTTAAGATGTATAACCCTGCGTTTGAGATAGTTGATGCTAAACTCATTACTGCTTTTATGACTGAATTTGGTATTATTAAACCAGAAGAGATACATGATATTGTTAAAGCTAAATATACTTGGCTTTTTAATGATTAATTTAAAATATTAAAAATATGGCACTATACCTTAAGAGTAAGAAATTTGATCTAGGAGCGGGTAAGAACTTGTTTGTTTTGATGCATAGTGAAGATGCGGATGACTTAGGAGTTAAAGAGGGTGAGGTCCTTTTACTTGGTTTTAAGGATATAGAACTTTACGTAAAAGTTATAATTACAGATAGTGAGGTAGAGATTGGAGAAGTAGGTCTGTATGAGGAATTAACGGATGAGTATCATATCCCAGAGGGTAGGAAGATACTACTTGATATCCCTGCTCCTACTAAGTCACTTGAAGCTCTTAGGAAAAAGATCTCGGGTCATAGGCTAAATGAGGAGGAATTACTTTCCATTATGGAAGATATAGGGTCTAGGAGGCTTAAGGAGACGGAGGTAGCATTTTTTGTGGCTACTTTCTTTAGTCCAGGTTTTGATGACGATGAGATAACTTGGATGACAAAAGGCATGGCTCAATCAGGAGAGATTTTAGACTTTAAATATATTAAAGATAATAAAGGATTGGTAGTTGATAAGCATTCAATAGGAGGAACAGCAGGTAAAGGTATAACTCCAACCTTAGTCCCAATATTAGCGGCAGGTGGTCTAGTAGTACCTAATACTTCTACAAGGGCAATAACTTCTCCAGCAGGTACCACGGATATAATAGAGAGTGTAATGCCAGTGTCACTTACTAAAGAGCAAGTATATGAGGTTGTAGAGAAAACAGGGGCTTGTATGATATGGGGAGGTTCACTCTATTTAGCTCCTGCTGATGATGAAATCATTAATGTAGAGAGATCTTTAAGGATACAGGAATTTCAGAAAGTATTAGTAAGTATTGTTGCTAAGAAAATAGCAATGGGTTCTACATTTGTTCTAATAGATTTACCATATGGTAAGGGTACTAAATTAGAGAAGCCAGATGATCTGGAATTTTTAAGTAGAGAATTTGAGAAACTCTTCCATAGGTTTGGTATAAAGTGTGTAACATACAAAAGGATAGTTAAGGGACCAGATGGTAATGGAGTAGGTCCTCTTTTAGAAATGAAGGAGTGTTTAAAGATACTTGAAAGAGATGAGAAACGTTCGGAGGAGTTAGAAGATATAGTGGTAGAGATGGCATCTATTATATTTGAGAACAATGGTAAGGCTAAAAAGGGTATGGGTAAAAAATTTGCTCTAGAACTATTAGATTCAGGTAAAGCATTGAAGAAATTCTGGGATATAGCTAAAGCACAGGGAGAGAAGAAAATGATTAAGTCTTCTGATATTAAACTCGGTTCTCTTACGTATGAGGTTAAGTCTATAAAGAGCGGGGATCTAAAGAACATCTGTACTAGAGAAATAGTAGAAGTTGCTAGATCATTGGGTACACCAAAGATAAAAGAAGCTGGTATATATTTTAATAAGATGCCAGGGGATAAGGTAGTAAAGGGAGATACTCTAATGACCCTATATGCTACTACTAAAGATAGAATGGAAGATGGTATTAAGGCTATTGATTTTGAGAAATTTTTTGAGTTCTAGTTCTTCTAATTAATACTGTAATAAGGGAGAGTAACAATATTAATAATATTAGTACTACTAGTATTGGTAATATAATTATAAAAGCTTTTCCGATAGTTGTAGTTTTTACTAATATATTTAGAGTATCTTTTACATTCATATCTTCTTGCTCAGATACTATATCACTGTATGAGAGTAGGGTCTCTATTTCAGGTATATCTTTTTCATCTATGGCATATACTTGTATAGAGTAGTTTTCTTTTGTAAATGTACTTAAATCTATACTATCTGCTGTATATACACCTAGATTAGTCTCGTCATCATCAAAAAAGGTTTCCCAAAGTACAGAATCAATATTACTACCAATTTGCATATTAATACTTTCATATGAGGGATCTATACTTAACCATCCATACTCTGGTACCCATACCTGTACCCATTGATGTGGTATGTTCTCCTCTTCTGTTTTCTCCTCAATGCCAACATACCCAACAGCAGCTCTTGAGGGAATACCCTGTGCACGAAGTAGGGCAATCATAGAGTCAGAGTACTCCATACATACTGAAGCTCCTCCTTGTAGTGCTGCTTTTGCACCAATTCTCTCATTACTACTCTCCGCTTTTGTATTGTCGTACTCTAATACCTCATTTATATATCTATATGTACTTCTAACAACATCTAAGAAATTCTCTTTTCCATCTGTTAGCTCAGATGCTTTAGATTGTATAAAGGAGTCTGTTGATTCCCAATATTTTGTAGGTAATAGATATTGAGATAGTTTACTATCGTTTCTAACAAGATTTTTGTATTCAGAATATCCTAAATTAGGAATACTTCTCACATTTTCATACTCCTTCTGTTCTAACCATATATATCCAGATATGAGAATTTCAGTATCTTTGTTAGCTGGTACTTCAAAAGTACCAACTACATTTCCCTCCAAATCTATTGTTACCTTACTAGGTTGGGGATATATATCCTCTATCATTACTTTTTGATTAGTCTCTGCAAACTCTCTTGGTAACGGTACTTGATATATATTTGTAGAGAGGGCACTTAGAGCAGATGAATATTTCTCAGGAACAATATTATCTGTTTTAGGTGTTTTTAATTTCGTTTCAAATCTAAAGACTCTCTCTGTTCCAAATTCCATATATACAGGTACACCAACCCTGTCTTTTCCATCGAAGGAGTAGATATTTTTGTCATTGTTTGTTGATGTAGTATATTTAGAAGGAAAGATTTTTGATATTGGAGAAATATTCTCATCTGTAATTATATTTAGGTTGTACTCTATCTTAGTAGTGGTACCAGAAACTTCATCCTTTTGTGTGAATTCTGTGTCTTCATGAAGAGCAGGTATCTGTATAGCTACCCAATCTTTTACATTGTGTACATATATATGAGTTTTGTAATTAAGGTTAACAACATATACAGAACCATATGTTGTTGTTTTGTAATTAGGTACATTAATATACATACCCTGTCCTAATTCTAATTTTTCTACGGTATATGGTATCTTGCTTCCTGTATTACTAGTTACCTCTAAGCTATCTAATTTATACTGTCTTTCTAACTCAATTTGATAATCTTTTCCTGAAGATGAATCTGGGATATGAAATATCTTCTCTCCTTTTGTAGAGAAAAGGTACTCTCTGTTATTTACTTTCCTTAGAAATTGAGTATTAACATCAACATAATCTTTACCTGTTGTATAGTTTACTGTTGTTGTATTAATGAATTCAAAATCATATGTAACAGCACGTATATCTGTTAAGAAGAGAAGTAGTAATGGTAAAAACAAAAATGTTTTTCTGAGCAGTTTGTATATTTTCATATACCGATATATTACTTTAGAATTAACCTCTTTGAAAGTGGTATAATTGGAATCTTAAAATATTAAGTAAGTACAAAGGAAATGGAAAGTGTTACAAGGTCACATACACTATCACTAGGTATTGTTGGATTACCAAATTCAGGTAAGAGTACTCTTTTTAATGCATTGACTAAAAAATCTGTACCTGCTCAAAACTATCCCTTCTGTACGATAGATAAGAATGTTGGAGTAGTGGAGATACCAGATAAGAGGTTAGAGAGAATGGCAAGCTTTTTTAAAGCACAAAAGGTTGTGCCCTCTGCAATGACATTTGTAGATATTGCAGGGTTAGTAAAGGGAGCATCTAAAGGTGAAGGATTAGGTAATCAGTTCCTTTCTCATATTCGAGAGGTAGATGTAATACTCTATGTATTAAGAGCATTTAAAAGTGAAGAGATTGTACATGTGTATAACAGGGTAGATCCAGTAGATGATTTTGAGATTGTTCAATCAGAATTAATAATTAAAGATATTGAGAGTGTAGAGAAGAGATATGGTACGGTTAAGAGGAACTCTAGACCAGGTATAACAGATGAAATGCAGTTAGAGTTAGATACACTTCAAAGTGTACTTAAGGGGTTAAATGAGGGTATCCCAGCGATTGATATAAAGCTTACAGGTGAGCAAAGGGATATTGTAAGGGAGTTATGGTTACTTACTAATAAGCAGAGGGTATTTATACTTAACTGTAAAGAGGGTTTAGAAGAAGAAAAGATGGAAGAGTGGAAGAAACAATTAGGAGAGATATCTGGTGATACTGATCGCACATATATATTAGAGGTAGATGTAAAATTACTCTCTGATTTAGCTAGTATGGAAGAGCAAGAGTTAAATGAATATATAGAGTTATTGGGTAAACAACCTATTACAGTAGAAGATGTCATTATGAGTGCGTATCATAGGTTAAATCTAATAACTTTCTATACTGGTTCTGAAAAGGAGTGTAACGCATGGAGTATTGAAAATGGTGCTAATATTAAGAGTGCTGCTAGTGTAATACACACCGATCTAGGTAAAAACTTCATCACAGCAGATGTAGTTAATGTAGATGATATGATTGATATTGGTGGATGGAATAGGGCTAAGGAGGAGGGTTTAATTAGGAATCATGGGAAAGAGTACATAGTTAAGGATGGTGAATATATTGTAATTTTGGCTAATACTTAATAGAATTGTAATCTGTGATTTTTTCTGATAAAATCCATTCGCTAAGTTAAAATATAGATATATTTAGATGTTGATAGAAAGAGATGTAAAATTAAAAACATATGAGTTAATGGTAGCACTTAAACCTTTGTTACCTGATGATTTAAGAAAGAGTATACATAAGGAGTTTACAGAACTCATGAGTAAGGATGGTGGAGAGGTTTTAGATGTAGATGTATGGGGTAAAAGATATCTCTCATACAAAATAGATGGTCATAACGAAGGGTATTACATTGTTTATAACTTTAAACATACTCCTAAGAATATAAATGAGATGAAAAGGTTATTACAATTAAAGCAGGAGATACTTAGGTTTATGATAATAGAGGTTGATAATCCAGCATTAGTGGGTAAGGGTATAAAGAAAAAAGAGATAGAGGTTTAGTTCAATATTTTTTAATCTTTGGCTGTTAATATTAAAGGTAAGTTAAATTTATATACACAAAAAAATGTCAGCAAGGTCTTTAAATAAAGTTCAGTTGATAGGTAACTTAACTAGGGAACCAGAGTTAAGATATACCACTGGTGGAACTCCAGTAGTAACATTTGGTTTAGCAACTAATAGATCTTGGAAAGATCAAAATGGAGAGACTAAGGAAGTTGCAGAGTTTCATAATATTGTTGCTTGGAATAAGATGGCTGAAATATGCCAACAGTTACTAGCAAAGGGTATGAAGATATATGTAGAAGGATCTCTCACTACCAGATCATGGGAAGCAGAGGATGGCTCTACAAGGTATAAAACTGAGATTAGAGTAGATGATATGATTCTTTTGGATAGTAAAGGTAAGCAGGGTGCAGGTCTAGATGAACAGAAAGAAGAAGTTGAGGAAAAGGAAGTAGAAGTAGAGGAAGAGGTCCCAGAGGTAGAGGCTACAGATGAAGATCCTTTAGAGGATACTGATTTACCATTTTAATTTGTATTAATACTGTGTAATGGAGGAAGGGAAAATAATAGAAAAGAAGAGTTTAGTTACTCCTTCTTTGGATGATGTTTTTGATGAGAAGGTAGTTACGGAAGAAGAGAGTGATGATACCTACGGTGGAAAGAAGAAACAGAGAAGAAGAAGAAAGATTGTACAAAATCTTTCATGTCCATTGTGTGATTCTGGTGTAAAGAGTGTGTCATACAAAGATGTATATCAATTAAAGAAGTTCACATCTGTGAGAGGTAAGATAATCTCTGTAGAGAAATCAGGGGCATGTCATAAGCATCAGAAGCAATTGAAAAGTGCAATTAAGAGAGCAAGATACATGGCACTTTTACCATATGTAGCTAAGGATGTTTAAGTGTAATTAGTTAGTAAAATTAAGAGGCCTTATGGCCTCTTTTTGTTTTAAAATTTCTCTTTTACTGGTAAACTATTTTGTAATGGATACACTGCCTGTATTAAAGAAAAATGCATATCTTTCTATATTAATAAAAGATAACTATATATACGCTAATTTAGCATATACAGATCTTTCTGCTCAAAAAACATATATACTTTCAGATAGAACAGACCTTTCTCCTTTGAAGTTTAGATTAGATGATAGTGTTTTTACTAAAAATTTCTGGTTTGAATATTTTGATTCCTTAGAGAAAGTATTTGATTGGGATATTGTAGATAGGGAGTGGAGTGAAGATTTTAGGGTTAAGGATTTTGAAAGGGAAGAGATGGGGGTATCCGGTATTAAGGTTGTTGTTGATGATAATCAAGCTTTCTTTAAAAACATATATTTTTCTTTAAAAGAGTTTTCTAAGGATATTGTACTTAGGATATTAGATGATAGGTATATGGAAGTATTAATAAAGGGATTAGTAGATAGGTTAGAGTATGATGATATCATATGGCTAGATTTAGATTTCTCTCATTTCTCGATATATAGAGGTAAGAATAATAAAGAGGGGAATGTAAGATTCTCTTCTTCTAAGATAGATTGGGGTAATGAGATAGGGTTAATAGATTTTGTTAAGAGTTCTAAGTTAAATGCTTTTCTTTCTATAGATTCATCCTCTGAAGAGATTTCAAATAGATGGGCTAACTGTATAGCACATGGATATGAATATATTACTGATTCTTTACTAAGTGATGTAATTAGGGCATTTACAACCTTACAAATACTCTCTGTTAAACAGAGTAATAGGAAAAAGTATGAGAGAATTGGTAAGAGTAATACAGCTATCATACTTACTGGTAAAGTCCCCAATTTACTACAACTTAGGGAATTACTCTTTTGTGTAATAGATGGATTAGAGTTAGATGGAGTATTTGATATCTTCATAGATAGGGATAGTAAGCTGTATACCTTTGGGAAGAGCATGATTGAGAAAGAAGAGTCTCAAAATATTGTAGTACTTAAGGGAGATATATTACCTAAAGCTATTAAACTCCTAATACCAGAGGTACCTTCTAAGGCTAAGAGTAAGATAATATTTTCTGCGAAGATATATTCTCAACTGTTAGAACCACAAGAGATTTACTCCTTAGGTTCTTCTTTAGAAATATTTAAACTTCCTCAAAGGGATGAAAAATTACTAATAGAAGGAGAGCTAAAGAATGGTACTGTTTTTTCTCATTTACCATTTAAACAGGTACAGTACATATCTTCTAAAAAGATACTAGAGTATGAATATCTTGTTGTAGATGGGAGGAGTAGGCCAATAGTGTATGGACCATCCGCACATGAGAATAGGGTTAAATTAAGAATATGGGGTAATGGAGATAAGGAGTAGGATATTTGAAAAATATAAAGATTGGGAATTTAGTATTCCTCTTAAGCAGGGGGACAGAGTTATGTTTAAAGGTAAAAAGATTAAGGAAGGTGATATCCTTTTAGAAAAGTCTGAAAGTACACTAAAAAAATCTCTTAGTATTTCTAAGGTATTAAACTGTAAGAATGAAGATTGTGAGAAGTATGTACTAAGAATGGATGGAGAGTATATTGAAGAGGGCGAGTTACTAGCACAAAGAGTTTCTTCTGGAGGTCTAAATATGTTCGAACTGTTTTCTCCTGTTAGTGGGATTATAGATTTATCTAGGATGAAGCAGGGGTATATTGATATCTTAGGAGAAGAAAGGAAGTCAACTGTAGTGAGTGATTTCACAGGAACAGTAAAAGGTATAGATCCAATAGAAGGGTTACTCATTAGTACTGATGTAATATGTGTAGATGGGGTAGTAAGTAGTAAAACCCAAGAGAGACTGTTTGGTAATTTGGAGATACTTGGAGATGGTAATACAGTATTAACTGAGAAAGGTTTAGAGGATGATTATAGGGGCAAGATTGTATGGGTAGGTCCATATCTATACAATAGGGTAGCTATAGAGTTATTTGAGAGAGGGGCTATAGCTGTATTAACATACGCTATGTCATATACAGAGTTTAGAGAGATAGGATTACCCATTATGATTCTAGGAGGTTTTGGTTCTGTACATTGTGATAATGCTTTCCTAAAAAGATTTGTATCTTTAAGAAACAAATTCGTTATCTTAGATGGTAAGCAAAATCAACTATATATTCTTGCTAATTTGGATATTAATCATAAGGGGTGGTTTGTTAAACAGTACACAAATCAGAGTGTAATATCTCGTTCCTTTTTAACATATGGATATATTGGAAAAGTATTAGAGTTTGATGAGGAGAGTGGTTTCGCTTTAGTAGATTTTGGTAAGAGAGGTACTTCACTAATACATATTGGTCTATTAGAATTTATAGATTTGTAATTATATCCTTAAGGGGAATATAATAGATTTTGGATCTTACTTTTAAAATTTTTGATATGCAAGAAAATAGTAACAGTAGTAGAATATTTGGTATATTAATGCTTACGGTAGTAGCATTTTGTATAGGTGTAATATTTGGAAGATTTGTTGCACCTTCTGGTACAGATATTCTTACTTTTAATCCCTCTAAGAGTGTAAATTTTGATTTATTCTGGGAAGTATGGAATATACTTGATAGTAAGTATGTAGAAAAAGATGTAGCTACTGAAGATGAGAAAGTATATGGTGCTATTAAAGGTTTGGTGAGCTCGTATGATGATCCTGCTACTGTATTTCTTACACCTGAGGAAACAGAAAGCTTTAATGATTCTAATGAGGGTAAACTGTTCCAAGGTATTGGAGCAGAGTTAGGGTATTTAGATGGTGCTATTATCATTGTAACACCTTTAGATGGTTCTCCTGCTAAGGAAGCAGGTATTAGGGCAGGGGATTATATTCTTGCTGTTGATGACTATGAAGTTAAGAGTGGAGACAATGTATATGAGATTGTACAAAAGATTAGAGGAGATGCTGGTACAGTGGTTACATTAGAGATATTACATAAGGGGGAGTTTGAACCCATTACGGTTGAAATTACAAGGGGGGAGATAACTGTTCCAAGTATGGAGCTTTCATATGTAGGTGATAGGAAGGATATAGCGTTGGTGGATATTACTCGGTTTACAGAAGCATCTCTTTCAGATTGGAACGCAGCTTGGGACAGGGTGGTAGAAGATATTCAAAAAAGTAAGGTAAAAAAAATATTGATAGATTTAAGGGGTAATCCTGGAGGATACTTTAATGCTGCTGTGTATGCTGCGGATGATTTTTTGGATATTGGGAAAGTTATATCTCAGCAAGAGGATGGTAAAGGTAATATACAAACATTTGATGCAGAGAGTGGTGGAAGATTACTTGGTAGCAAAGTGGTTATACTTGTAGATGAGGGTA
The DNA here is from genome assembly GCA_964430365.1 of uncultured Candidatus Saccharibacteria bacterium. Lineage (GTDB taxonomy): Bacteria > Patescibacteriota > Dojkabacteria > SC72 > SC72 > JAVEVH01. Next base: position 2,291 of record CAYSEU010000002.1, on the reverse strand, counting down.
GTGCATCCGCATCTGAAATCTTTGCGGGAGCTCTACAACAGAATGGTGTGGCAACCGTAATTGGTGTAGAAACATATGGTAAAGGTACAGCTCAAACGGTATTAGACCTTAGAGGGGGTGCAAGTATTCATATTACAGTTCTTAAATGGTTACTTCCTGATGGTAGTTGGTTAAATAGGGATAACCCAATAAAACCAGATGTAATAGTAGAGAATACGGCAGAAGATTTTGTAAAAGGTGTAGATAAGCAATATAATGAGGCAATGATATTAATTAACAAATAAATAAATTGTTAAAAATATTAAGATGGAAGTAGAAGAGAAGAAAACAAAAGTACCTAAATTAAATTTTGATAACTACAAACACTTAAAGGTATTTGGAGTATCACTATTAATTTTTGCATTAATACTTGTAATATTAGTATCCTTTATATTTGTTGTTAGGTATTCAGAAAATATTCAGGATTTAATATTAAATAAAGATGGGAAAGAGGAAGTAAAAGAGAATATTACATTAACAGTAACACCAGAAGAGAATGTAATAATAAATGTTGTACGAGAGGCATCCCCATCCGTTGTTAGTATTGCTGTATCTCAATTAACGCTAAAAAGTGGAGAGGGAGTAGTTGATGAGGTAAGTAATATTGGTACAGGATTTATAGTTGATCCTAACGGTATTATTATTACTAACCAGCATGTTGTTTCAGATACATCTTCCACATACAAGGTTATTACAAACGATGGAAAAGAATACGAGGTTATTGAAATATTAAGAGATGATAGTAATGATATTGCAATACTTAAGATTGATGCTACGTCTTTGGACTCTTTGGAATTAGGTAACTCAGACACATTACTTGTTGGTCAAACAGTAATAGCTATTGGTAATCCATTAGGAGAGTATGCAGGGAGTGTAACTACTGGGGTAATCAGTGGTGTTAATAGGTCTGTAACAACCTCTTCTGGATGGTTTGGTTCTACCACGAAGATATATGAGGATGTAATTCAAACAGATGCGGCTGTAAACCCAGGTAATTCAGGTGGTCCACTTATCAGCTCTGAAGGGAAGGTAATAGGGGTCAATTTTGCTACTACTTCTAATGCAGATAACATATCTTTTGCACTACCTATTAACAGAGTAAAACAGAGATTAGAGGAGTATCGAACATATGGTAAATTTATTAAACCTTATGTAGGAATCTCATATAGGATGATTACAGAGTATGAAGCTATGTACTATAAGGATGTAGTAGCTGGAGCTTTGGTAGTTGCTATAGATCCCACTAGTCCTGCTGCTAAGACAGATATAACTAGAGGAGACATTATTACAAAGGTAGAGGGGAAGGAAGTTACTCAATCATTCGCATATATAATACAATCATACAAGGTAGGGGATGAGATATCATTAGAAGTATGGAATAGTGGTAAGACTAGAACTGTAAAGGTAACTTTAGCGGAAGCTAATTAGAGAATAATCTTTAAAAACCTGTTTCTTTCAAATACATCTTTTATTCCTATGATATTAGATTTAGGGTAGTATTTTTTTACCAACTTTTTAGTTTTAGTAAAGATAGTTTCCTCTGTTTCAAGATATATTACCTTAATATTAATCTTTTTGTTTTTTAGTTGTTCTAATAGCTCTTCATAGTATTTTAACCCGTCTTTACCTCCATCTAAAGCTGCCTTTGGTTCATATCTTTTTACACTTGTATCCAATTCCTCATACTGTTTAGTAGGAATATATGGGAGATTAGCTACTAAGAGTGTACTTTCTTTTAATTCAGGTATTCTACTAACTAGATTACTCTTCATCCATTTTATTCTTTTCCTTTTTAGTATCGCTAGCTCATTCTTTTTCGCTATATTTAAAGCATTAGTAGAAATATCTGTAGCAAAGAAGGAGTAGGGAGGTTTTTTAAGAAGATATGCTAGAGAGATGATAATACAACCGGAGCCTGTTCCTACATCTACTACGCTTTTAATATTACCTTCCTCTAATATATCTTTACATTCATATACTAGCTGTTCTGTCTCTATCCTTGGTATTAATGTATCCTTAGTTACTTTGAATGTATTCCCACAAAATTCACTATCTCCCCTAATATATTCCCATGGTTCACTATCATGTAATCTTCTAAGTATTTTTTCCTCATTAGCTCTCTTATTCTTTGTTAAATATTTAGTAATCTCTCTCCCTATACGGTAGCTATCAGGATATTTAATACCATCTAAAAATTTCTGAATACGAAATATTTGAGCTAAATTACTTTTCATCTTCTAATTCCATAAGTT
>CAYSEU010000001.1:20170-48908 GCA_964430365.1 uncultured Candidatus Saccharibacteria bacterium | reverse complement strand
GATGGAGTATAGAGCCCTTAGAGATGTTAGCAGAGTAGACATTAGACTCTACTCTATTGTGGAAGTACTATTACAAACAGGTATTAGAATTGGAGAATTAGCAGCACTTTCAATAGACGATGTAAGAAGTAGTAAAGAAGGAATAGATTTCCTGTATATTAAAGCTTCGGGTAGCCATCCATCTAGAAAAGTACCTATTAATAAATCAGCAAAAAAAGCTATAGATGAATATATAAATATTAGACCAGAAACAGAGGAAGATACCCTTTATGTAACTAAAAATGGAAGACCCCTACTCGTCAGAAATATTAGAACTACAATAGATAAAGCCTTTGAAAAAGCAGGTATTAAAAATGCAAAAGTAAATGACTTAAGAAACACCTTTATAGCACATCATTTAGCAAACGGTGTTAGCTTAGTAACAGTATCAAAGCTAGTAGGACACAAAAGATTATCTACAACAGAAAAATATTTAGGGTTAGTAGATAATAATAAGCCTGAAGCAGAAAAAAGCTTAAAAGATTTATAAAATCTCCCATATACAATACCTTTCAAACAGGAAACTCTCTCTTTCTTATGCACTTTCCCACTATAAGTTAGCGGGATGGGAGTAGATGGACTTGAACCATCGACCACGGCTTTATAAGAACCGCGCTCTAACCACCTGAGCTATACTCCCATAAGAGTACGTGTGATTTTACCAGAAACCAGAGTATTTGTGCAGTACCTTACCTAAAAAGAAATAGGAGGAAAGCCAGTGGACTCCGCAGGTTGAGATTCTTCCTTCCTATCCAGATCAGACCTTCTAGCAATATCCATATTTACGATATTAAGATCCCTACCATATTTTAGTCTAGACATCTTTTTAATAATGGCTGCTAAGTTTGGATTTACCTTAATATCAAAACCTGAGTTAGGAAATTTAGGACCAAAGCTAGCATCTAGTGAGAATGGGCTCGGATACGTATTGTTGTTTAAGAGTTTTACATAGTAGTGTGCAATACCCTGATTAATGATATCTGTTGCTTTTACATATGTTTCGAACTGAGGCTCTAAGAATTGTGCATCCTCATTACTACATCTAGTAATAAATAGAGAACCAACATTACCAAATACGGCACCCTTAACATTTTCAGGTAACTGACCAATATACTGATGAGCCAATGTTAAATTCAATTTGTACTTTCTTGCTTCAGAAAGTATAGATGTAAATTCATCAGTAGCAAAGTTTTGGAACTCATCTGCATAGAAGAAGAAATCCTTTCTCTGATCCTCTGGTACATCCTCTCTACTCAATGCTGCAGCTAACATCTTTTGTACAAGTATTAACCCTAAAAAGGACATATTCTCTTCACCAAGCATACCCTTTGCTAAATTAACGATTAATATCTTTCCATTATCCATTACATCTCTAAAATCAAAAGAGGATTCTGATTGACCAATAATGTTTCTAATAGCTAAGTTAGTTGTGAACTTATCAAATTTAGAAATAAAGTAACCTAAACTCTCAGACTTAGTTTTTTGATCTGTCTTAGCTACTTGATCTACCCAATACCTTCTTACTAACTCATCCTTTACTAATGGTAACCATTTCTCATTAACCCATTTTTCATCCTGTAGCATTCTCACTACCTCTATTAATGTAGAACCTTCTACACTCATAGCAGTAAGCATAGAGTTTCTAACAGCCTGTTGCATCATTGGACCGACATACCCCTGATTATGGGGATCAAAGAGTCGTACAAGTAAGGCAATAAAACTATTTACAATCTGATGCTTATGCTGTTCATTATAATACTCCATAATATTAAGACCAAAAGGTCTCTCAAAATCCGCAGCATTGAAATATATAACATCATCTACTCTCTCTGGAGGTATACGCTCTAATATCATCTCTGCTGTTTGACCATGAGGATCAATAAAACAAACTCCATCACCATTATATATATCTTGAATAATCATTCTTGTCATAAGCCAAGATTTACCAGTACCTGTTTGACCCAATATATATGCATGTCTTCTTCTATCATCTCTTTGGAAACATATAGCTTTAACCTTATCTCTAAATATATTATTACCTACCCAGATAGTATCTTTGGAGTTAATATCAGAGCTAATATCATTTGAAGCTGGGATTTCTCTTGCTAATAACCAATTAATATTAGGAGTGGTAACATCCTTATTTGGGAAATGATATATAGCTGCTAACTCCTCAACATTTAGTATACTATTAATATCCATAGGGGTTCTCCTATACACAACATCATACATAAACTCTTCCTCTTTCTTCTTTCCCTTAATATCTACCTTCTTAAATCTATTTATACCCGGATTACTATACTGATCAAAAGCACCTACGATATTTTCCAAATGCATTTTAGCCAAAGCCTCATCCGGTGCAGATGTCACTATTCTAATATCAGTAACAAAACCATTCTTAGCTATCTTCTTATTAATCCCCTGGATCTTTTCCTGACTTACATTAATCTTTTTCTTTTCTGGATCACTGTTATTGTTCTCTACCTTTTTAATAAAGCTGGAACCATTCTTTTGCCAACTACTACCACTGGGAGAAACTACAATCTGAACCATAGCACCCTCTCCATCAGACATCTTACTAAGAGTACTTAAGATATTTGCTAAGGGATCTCCAGTAAAATCAGATGACACTTTTACTGGACAGTAATTTTCTTCCTCAAGAGTCAATCTAGTAAAAGCAACTTTAGAATCTTTCTTAAATATATTGTAATCCTCTACTTTCCTTACCTCAGCATCTTGATATGAACCTAAGATCTGCTTCTCTACTAAATCCGCAAACTTCTTAGGAGAATATACAAAGAATTTAATCTCTCCTGGTAGTGCCATTAACTCAAAACTAATACTGTTGTTCACTGTGAAGTTCTCAGCAATACCCTTACCCTTACCACCAATTCCAACTAAATTAGAAAACATCTTCTCTGCTACACCAGTCTCGACTTCACTTCCTCTTGGTACTCTAACTTCAAAAAGAGCCCACTCCTTTGCCTTCTCATTCCTATCTCTTTTTAAAAGATTCTTCTTTACTCTAAAGAATGCTAAGGCACCAAGACCGATAACTGATAGAACAAAAATTACCCAAAGCCATGGGATATTAATACCAGAATCCATGTACTCACTATATGAATCTTTAGGATATTCCTTTGGATCAGCAACAACTATCTCCTCTTTTGGAGATGGCATAGGACCTACTTGGCTTAAGAGATACTCTTTCATACAGAATGGACAGCTTAAAAGTATTATCAAAGGATATCATATATACAATTTCTAATCGAGGGGATATTACAAACTCTTAATCTCTTCTCCCTGTACTTTGCTTTGAATAAGGGTGCTCCAAGACTCTGCTTCAGAGGGAGATATACTGGATAGAATTTTTTTCTTTACTTCCTTACTATCATACTCTATCTTTCCCTCTAACTCTGCTTTTCTTAGCGTATTTGTTAAAGAATCTGTACTAGAACTACTCTCTAAAGAGCTTTGATTATTCTCTACTCTATCTACTACCGGGACATTTTCAACAAAGGATGGAGTTGAAACCCCATTAGCTAAAACCTCCGTACTATTTAATTTTGGTTCTATTTGTTCTATTGCCATAACCTATAACATTATATCATGTATTTTCTTTTTTCTACAAGTAACTCTTTATCTAAATCCCTCTGTTTCTCTTGCTCTTTCTTCTCATATCTTTTCTTACCTCTTGCCAACCCTATTTCTACCTTAAATATACTCCCTTTAGAATATATCTTAAGGGGTATAAGAGTAAGATTACCCTGTTTCATCTTACTTTGTAAATACTCTAACTCTTTTCTATTTATTAAAAGCTTTCTTGATCTAGCAGAATCGTAATCAGTAGAACCATCAAACTTATACTTAGGTATATCTGTATTTACTAACCATAGCTCCCCAGAAAGTATTTTTACAAATGAATCACTAATATTACATCTACCCATACGCAAAGATTTAACCTCAGAGCCCCTAAGTAGAATGCCTACCTCTAATCTCTCAAGTATTTCATAGTTACGAAGTGCTTTTTTATTTAATATCGACATACCTGATTATATCACTACAGACTTACTTTCCATACCGTAGTACCATTTAATATGTAGAGATTTTTCTGATTAAAATCTACTACAAAATCCTTAACATCATTCCAACCTCCATCACTTGGTAAGATGTACTGCTTAATTAATAGGAGCTCATTAGGATGCCTAATATCACCTGACTCTAGAGGTTTTTCAAATCTTAATATCCTCTTATCCTCACTATCAAATATAAAGAGATCCTTATTCAAATCATCTGCAGTATATCCATATCTAGGATTTTTAAGAGGAGTATCTAGACCTTTGATAGCAACAGGAGATTCCACTAATCTTCCTATTGTGTAATCTGTCACATACCTATGTATACCATTCTCACCTTCAGAGAGTACATATACACTCATATCAGCAAAGACATCATTAGCGGTATCATATGAATCACTCTTAAGATATTCCTCTGAAAGACCGTATCCTGTTCCATAGTTAGTCAATCTAAGTAGTGCTCTACTCTCTCTGTCTAGTACGTATACATTATCATTTGTAGTAAATACAGCAAACTCAGATATATCTCCAGCCTTAATATTTTGTAAACCTAATCCTGTTGGTTTAACAAATGATTTATACCAATTACCATCTGTAGATGCTCTAACCACCCCATTCACTAAGTCTAATATATATATACCTGAGGGTTTAGAATATACAAAAGTAGGCTTTTGTAAAAGCCCCTCTTCATCTGAAAGCTGTTTAACCTCTTTGTTATACAAGGATACTCTATATACACTCTTTATACCCACATCTGTGATAAAGAGGTATTCATTAGCATTACTATCCCTATATATTGAAATATCCGTGGGTTTAGAATCTGCACCATGGATTGCAAACATATCCATATATCTTTGTATATTACTATCACTTGTAGAAAGCCTTACCCTTTTGTATATACTATCCTCTACTCCCAATACCTGTGCTTCTAACTCCTCTAATTTAAGAGTATCCATTTCATTTAACTCTTCAGGTACCTCATCTAATCTCTCTGATGCCTTAAATATACTCATAATGCTACTATCTCTGTCTGTACCTAGTTTAGAATTAGCACTCCCGAGTAACTCCTCTACCTCTGTAAATATACTATTCGCTAACCTACTCCTCTCTCTTGCTTCTTTCTGATTAAGTGTAAATTTAATACCTCCAAATACCAAAGAGACAATAAGGAGAATCAACCCAAGTGTCTTAAACCTTTTAAATCTGGTATTCCTCTCCTTGTATCCATCTATCTTAAAACCTTTAAAGGATCTCTCTTTCTTCTTAATAACGCCACTTTGAGTTACTTTAGACGAAATCTTTTTAAACCATTTCTTTCTACCAAAAAGATTTAGAAAGGTTTCTTTTAATTTAGACACTACCTTTTTAAAAGGGTTATTAATCTTAGGTAGAGATTTAAATGATAATTTTTTGAATGGATTCGGAATCTTTTTTATATATTTACCTACTACAGAGAATCTTTTCTTTAATTCTAAAACAAAAGTCTTAAGATCCTTCTCTTCCTTAAAAGGTTTGGGTATGCTATCAATTGGTTTAGATTCAGCTATATAGTCAGAGGTATTCTCTTCCTCTACCTTTTCCTTTTTAAGAATCTCCGTCTCTACTTGGATATCTTTTTCCTTAGAGAGAAGAATGAAACCTTGATCATCACCTACTTCAGTACCTAACTCTTCTAATACAGACACCAATTCTTCTTTACTTTTAGTACCCATTAATCTTTTTAAATTCTCTTTAAAGAAATTTATAGTAGAAGAAAATATGATATCTCCTTCCTCTATTGCAATACCTGCAGTCTTGGCCTTTTTCTTATTTAACATCTCATATACATCAACTAACCTACCCTTCTTATACACAAAGATATCTGCTTCTCCAAGTAACCCTATATATATACCTCCGTTATGAGATACAAATATTGTAAAATCTACATTAATACCATGCTCAGACATATTTGTATCATTAGTAATTAACTGCTTTATTCTTCTTACTGCCTCATTCAAAGAAAGCTTAAGAGATTCATTTACTGAGTCTGTCTTTGAGTATTCAAACCCGTCTACAATACCATCCCATGCGAATTTAGAAATCTTATCGCCTGGGATCTCTACTTTACTAGATACAGAGAGTAACCCATAGATATTTACCCCTATATCATCCTTTCCTCTCACAGGACGAGAGTAGTGATACAATCCTATGTAGGATGTTTTTAAAGGTGAGTTATTAATATATTTAGAGGCAGTAATTGACATTATCTCATTATCCTAAAAGAATTATTATTGTACCAATTATGGTTGCAAATATTGTAATGATGAGATTGATAGAGACAAGGGCTTTCATTTTAAAATTACCCTCTGAATTTATTGTGTCTACCAAAATCCTTACCTTAAGAAGTAACATAAAGGAGTAAAGAAGTACTCCAACCAATATTATTACTAAAGGTATTTTTAATACATCTCCGAGATTAATTACTGGTTGCCATGTATTTGAAAATATTTGTGTATATATGCTTTCCATCTATATATCCCCCTTCTGTTTCATTTCAAGTAAATCATTAATTACATCTTGTAATTCTCTTGGTCTAGGTAACATTCTTAAATGGAAATCTACTCCATGACCTGCCGTATCTATATGTACATCACCTACATCAAAAAGAGTTCCTAATACTCCAATATTAGTATGAGTAACATCCTCTATCTTTTCCAGCTGTGCTTCTGCATATGAATGGTAAAAAGCATTATCCATTTTAATTACAACTATTCTCTGATCAGTAACAATATTCACAGTGTAATACCATTTAAGTATTGTAGTAACAACTACATTTAAAGCCAATATTAGGCATACCACCAACATACCGATATACAAAGTCGTAGTTCCCAAAAATGATACCTGTGAAGAAAGTATTAAAAATACTATTGGAAGAGCAAGTATGAGTAGTACAAAAAACATATGTGGTACAAACGCTATCCAATGTGTTCTTACTATTAATACAATCTCTTCCTCAGGATCTTTACCGTAAAAGGTTACTTTCTTAGGAAATATACTAAAGCTAGTAAGAGCACCGTGTTCTTCTTCAGCTCTTAGTTTATTAATAAAGGATTTATCTACTTTTGCAAATTTCTTTGGAATATATTGTCTTCCTTTTTTCATATGAATAGAGGATATCATAAAAAGGTATGTATTAACAATACATTCTTACCTATTTCTTTTCTATATTTATATGGACAAATCCATTCTGAGCAATTCTTAAGTAACCAGGAGCTCTTAGATTGTATATTGTCTTAAACTCATTACCTGTCATAGTAATAGTACCAGCATTTGTATAGAAAGTTATCTTGTTAGTATACCCATTGCTATTACTCGTAACTACAAGGTCAATTGAGGAGACAGGATTTGTCGCAAGTTGCTTTGCTTGGGCGTAAGTATACTGCCCTACATTAGCATGGCATGCATCTGCAATAGGGTATATCCGAGAATCACTTGCCCCACCATTTGCTTTCCAGATTTTATAAATATTTAAGATATCTGCCATCTCTGCCTGAGATAACCAAGGTTTACGATAGCAACTAGTCTCACTCACCGTTGTCCCTGTGGAGTAGCCCGTACGATACCAAGCCTTATAGAACCAATAATATGTTCCTCTTTGACCTACTTTACTTTGTGTGTCCCATGCTTTACTCGCCCAATTGCTAGATCCATCCGTGGTATCCCAACCAAACTGATTACTCCATCCTCCATGTATAGCTGCATACTGAGTAGAAGAAGGTTTTCCAGAAGAATCAGTTAAGATAACACCCCTCGTTGCTTTTACTGCCTCTGCCCATGCTCCGGTCTTCTTCGTACTACCAACTACTTGACAATATTCGTTAGTACAGATTGATTTTTTCCCATTCTTCGTATAATTGATAGCATATGTTCTAGCAGCTATAGCCTGAGCCTTTAGTGCCTCTGCCCCAAAATCTGCAGGCATCTCTCCCAACCTGAGTAAGTAATCATCTTCGAAATTCAAAGTCCCATACGTTGTTGTTGCTATATTTATCATAATGTTTTCTATTGTACCGTCTATATTTACAGTCCCTGTTCTTAACTTCTTCCCTGGATAGTAAGCACCAAGAATTTGCGAGTATGTCTGACCACTTTCAGCTCTTGCCTTAGCACCCCACTGACTCATACCATTCCTATGAGTATAAGCACCTATAGAAAAAACTCCAAAATAACCTGATGGAGCATTCTCATCAAAACCTTTCAAGCTTCCCCAATAATCTCCCCCACTTGGGACAGAATTTGGATCTACATGAGTACCTCCCTGCCTTGCAATAATTAAATTGTATTGTAAGTCAGAAAGTGTTGTAGATAATCCATTAATATTTCTTAATATCGTATTTTTAGTAGCTATCTGCGCATTTAATTCTGCTTGTATCTTATTCTTTTCAGCAGCAAGTAACTTATACGAATCATCTAAATCTTTCTTTTGGGCATCTAACTCTGCTTTCTCTTTCTCTAACGCTACTTTAACTTCTAAAAGATTAGAGTATTCACCATTAATCTTCTCTATATCCTCTCTCAGTATAGAGATAGCATTCTTTTTAACAAAAAGATTCTGTAACATCTTGTCTAATGTCGAAAAAGAAAATAATAATTGTTCTCCACTATACCTACTCTTCATATATAGCTGTGATGATATCTCATCTAAAAATTCCTTTTTGGTATCCAGTAACCTCTGCTTTTCATCTATCTTAGATAACTTATCATCTATCTCTATATCCCTACTCTCTATTTCTTTTTTAAGCTTATTAATCTCATCATTTATCATTGAGATTTTTTGGGATAGTGAGTAATTACTACCACTAATTTCTTTAATTTTAGCCTCTATAGTTGAAAGGTATGTTTTCTGCTTATTTAACTCTTCAGTCTTTTCATTTATCTCCTCTTCTAATTCATCTACCGTTTGAGAGTATATTGGAGATGCCCAATTAAGAGCTAAGAAAGATGTAAAACATATAAAGAGAAAAAGTGCTATATATTGTGGGACAGTTTTATACAAATGCATTCTTTCAAATTATACCACGTCTTCAAAAAGGGAAAACTAGGAAGCAAGATAGTCTACTATCAGTGTAAGAATAGCTTTTACCAAAAAGAGAAATACTAAACCTATTACAGACCATGTTAAAACACCCTGAGCTTGTTGTTTTCTAGCAGGATCTCCTCCAGAAATAATCCACATATATCCACCATAGATAATCATAGCTACGGCTAGTAAGGCACCAATAGGAAATATATATTGGAAAAGATCATCAATGGTTTGTGCTAATAATTCTAATCTTGGTGGTTCAATAGAGGGGTCTATCTTTGGGGGATCATATTCAACTGCATATATAGGTTGTGACATTACTCTTAGAATTTTTTCAATAACCATATCTATACTCCCAAGAAATTAACTAATACAAACTCTACTATAATAGGAGCTATATATACTAATATTAACCCAATTATTGCAAATATTAAAGAAGATGTCGCCTTCCCTATCTTCTTCCCATCACCAAAGGAAAATACATACTGAAATCCTGCAGATATTATCATTATAACTGATAAGACAGCTGCTAATCCAATAACAAAATTAATTGTAGTTAACCAAAACTCTGTAAGATTTGAATCAACTCCAATATTTATATTTGAAATATCTATAAACATATTTAAAGAAAAAAGGGGAAAGAGTTACCTTCCCCCTCTTCAAAATCAAAACTAGTTAACCCCTAAGATATTCTTAAGAACAAATTCTACAAGTATAACTGCTATAAAACAGATTACTAATCCTACAATAGCAAAAGTAAGAGTCTTTGTTGCTTTACCAATCTTAGCCTCATCCCCATTTGCAGTTATATATAGAAAACCTGCAAATATTAACATTACAACAGCGGCTAATGCAGCAAATCCGACAGCAATCTCAAGCATGTTAGGAATCCACGTATTTAAATCTGTTGGACCCTCTGACTCAGGAAACCATGCTCTTGGATCGAAACTTTGAGCATAAATGCTACCTACTGAGGTAAGAAGTGTTCCAAATACTACAGGAACAATCGAAGATATTTTTGCTAATCTATCTTTCATTTTAAGTGTATAAAATATTATATTTAATTACTGATTATATTACAGCATTCCTTTTAAAGCAACAACTTCCATATATTATACAACCTCTTACTGATTTAGTAAGAATTCGTCTAATATAAAAAGAATTATTACTCTAGCAAGAAATACTATAATCAGACCCACAATTGCAGCTGTTAATGCTTTACCTGCTTTACTGATATTCTCTGGCTCCCCTGTGGATGTTATATATAAAAATCCCGAATAAAGAATTATCGCTATTGCAACTACTGCAGAAAGACCCACTGCGACTCCTAATAAATCTGCAATAATTCCTAATACCCCTTCTAAGGTTGTAAACTCTTTATTAAAGTCAGGCTGTGGGAAAAAGTATCCTCCTATTGAATCTATAGCTGTAGCAGAGAGTAGAATCCTTTCTTTCTTCATCTTCTTTATCTAATATTTATATTTAAGATATCACTTAGTAAAAATAGTATAGCAACAGAGAGGATTATGAATATAAACCCTATTATCGCATTACTAATCTGTTCTTTAGCATCCTTTAGCTTATCTGGATTACCCTGACTTGTCATTAATTTATAGGCCGCAAAAGAGAGTAATACAAATACAGAAAGAGCACTTAGGGGTATCGCGAAATTTAAAATAGTAGACATAAAAGGACCTAATCCCTCGGTATTTTCTGTCCCCTCTTGTAAATCCAGAAGTATATCACTTAGAGAGCTCGCATATATTTTAGAACTGTTTATTATCATAAGCACCACGAATTATACTAAACTTCTACTCTTTTTTAAACCTAATTATAATATAGCATCTTCACATATGGATTTGTAATCACAATATTGGCATTTAAACATACTTGGTGTTGGAGTAAACTCCCTACTTTTAATATTCTCTATTACCTCATATACATTCTCTTTTGCCCTTTCTCTCCTCTCTTGTGATATATCTACCTCTATCTCAACACAATCTTCTACAAATATATATTTAGCTTTAACTACTTTTACACCTAAACTCTGTTCTGCAAATATTGCGTACAAAGGCAACTGTAAATCCTTTTTAATATCTGCTGGACTTTTTACCTTACCAGTTTTGTAATCGATAATTTCTACATGTGCAATACCCTCTTTCATTTCTATTAAATCCATCCTATCTATCTTTCCTACAAAGCTACTCTCAGGTAAATTCACTGTAAAAGACTGTTCTAATTTGTATGGAGTTTGTTTCGTAGTAAATAGTTTGTCATAAAATTCTCCCATAATCTTTACTCCACTTTCTTTCCTCTGTAGTTCATGACTCTTACTTTGATATCCTGATTTAGACCAATGCTTTTCGAAAAGTTCAAGTAAATCTTCTTTAGTAGGGATATCTGTAATACCTAACCCTTCATTGTACTTTAGAAGTAGAGAGTAAAAATCCTTAAGAGTATTATGAACTGTATTACCAAAAGAAAGAGCGGCACTAGGTTTGCCTGGTATTTGTAAAACATACGCATACTCATACTTCTTAGGACAATCTTCATACAGATTAATCTGTGAGTAACTTACCTTCTTACCCACATCTAATTTTATATCTTCAGGTAGTAAACTATCATTACTTTTTGGCATATACATATTTGTTTCATCACTCGATTTAACTATTTTAGGGTTATCAAACTCCTGTGTAGTATCTCTATCTAATATCTCACTTAAAAATATACTACCCTTCTTTTTTCTCTTCGCATCACCATAGAAGTTAGCAGCTGTTAAATACAGTTTCTCTTTTGCTCTGGTTGCTCCTACATAGAAGAGTCTTCTCTCCTCCTGGATATTCTCATCTGATTCACCCTCTGTTGGCAATGTCTCTTTTATTAATCTCTGAGGCATAGGGATTTGGTCTTTCCTACTTCGGGAAGGGAACCTATCTGATACCAAATTAATTAGGAATACGATAGGGAATTCTAAACCCTTTGCACTATGTACGGTTAGGATATTTACTGCATCATATTCATTTAACTCTGTTTGATCTACTAGTGGAGAGTCTCCAACCTCTATACTGTAATTAAGGAATTCTACATATTCATATACATTAGAATCGGAATTGTCTTTCTCATACTCTTTAAGAGTATTAAAGAATTTAGATATATTCCCAATCTTAAATTGAGATTGACTTGTTTCTTCATCTAAAAACGAATTAATATATCCACTCTCTTGTACGAAGTGATAGAGGATTTGTCCTACAGATATATTCTCTTTAACCATATTTACACACTCATTAAGGATTGTTAAAAACTTTTTTAATCCATCTACAGACTCTGGAGAAAGAATTTTCTCCCCCATATTACTCAGATTAAACTCAACATTCTCCCCTACCGTTATTCCAAATATCCCTTCTAATTCCTCAAGCATAGAGATATTGTCTTCTTTTTTTAACCTATTTAATTCTAAAAATTCTCTAGCAGACAAACCCCATTGTTGCATACTTAAAAGTTTGTACATAGAGATTTCATCTTTGTAATCTACTAATACTCTTAGAAATGATATTAATACCTTTATCTCATCTCTAAAATATAAACCTCTAGAGCCACCTAATTTAAATGGTATACCTAAGTATCTAAGATTTTGTATTACACTATCTGCATGAGAATTAGCTCTTACCAATATTGCTATATCTGAGAATTTGTACTTCCTATCTGGTTGTAACTCTACAAAGCTAGATTGACCCTTCTCATTAAATTTCTGGGTATCCTCTACTACGGTCTCTTCACTATGACCAGTTAATGTAAGTATCTCTTTTGCAACCCATTCTGATTCTGCATCTTCAGTTTGTGCAACTACTAAGTTTACTGAATCTACATCTGGTTCATATGTAGTTCTAGACTCTAACCTCTTCTCAATCTTTTCTGTTACCTCTAACCTATATGGATTGTTGTTCTTAATCAGGGTATACGCTGCATCTAATATCTCTTGTCTAGATCTGTAATTCTCGGTAAGTACTACTTCTTTTGCTTTAGGGAAATTCTGTTTAAATTGTAAGATATTGGAGATAGCGGCACCTCTAAATTTGTATATCGCTTGGTCATCATCACCTACTACAGTTAGATTCGGATTAACCTTTCCAATCTTACTACTATCCTTTTTAGGATCTAACCCAGAGAGAATATTTACTAATACACTTTGTGTATAGTTGGTGTCTTGGAATTCGTCTACCAATATATATTTGAATTTCTCTTGGTATCTTTTTAATACGTTTGGTTTCTCTCTAAAGAGTTTAATAGTGAGTAGTATTAAATCTCCAAAATCTATCTTAGAATTCTTTAACTTTAAATCAGTATACTCACTATATACAGTAGCTAATTCTAAAATATCCTCAAACTCTTCCTTAGCAGCAGGTCCTCTCTTAGGAAGAGACTTAGCATATTCTAAATACTCAGCAGGAGATACATCCTCATCTTGAAGTCTAGAAAAATGCTTAAGTATGTCATCAATAAATTTGGTTGGATTACCATACGGTCTAAATTTCTTTAATGAGAAATCAAATAGATGCTTTCTAAAGAATATATAGCTTTGAGCAGAAGACATCATTGAGTAGCTAGTATCTAAACCAATATATTGACCCTCCTGTCTTAATATACGATCACAGAAAGAATGGAATGTAGATATCCATATATCTCCATATCCCAGTGGCAAATTCTCATCTACTCTCTCCAACATTTCATTTGCAGCTTTATCTGTAAATGTAAGTGCTAATATCTCACTAGGAGTAGCCCATTTATTCTCAATAATATGTACTATCCTTTGTGTAATTACGGCTGTCTTACCAGTACCTGCCCCTGCAATAATGAGTAGTGCTCCCTTCTTATGTTCCACTGCTAACTTCTGTTTCTCATTTAGATTTATATTCATTTTGCTAATTCTTTTAATTTGGATATTTCCTCTCCCATTGTTTTAGAACTTTTTAAAGCTGGAGTCTCTAATATGAATGGTATATTTTCAAATTCTTCTCTCTTTAGAATCTTAGATATTGTTTCTTCACCTAATTTACCCTTTCCTAGGTCTGCATGTCTATCTTTGTTAGAACCAAGATCCATTAGTGAATCATTTAGATGTATGGATTTTACCCTATCATATCCCAATGTTTCTCCAATCTCTCTTACAACACTCTCCATATCATTAACCCAGTCATACCCTGCTGCATATGTATGCTGAGTATCTAATACATACCCTACCCTATCTTTACCCCTACATCCATCTCTCATACTTTTTAATTCAGTAAAACTCCTACCCATATTCGTACCTGTTCCAGCAGTACTCTCTATTAATAACCACTGACTGCCCCCCACTTCATCTAACACCCAATCCATACCGTATGAAATTCTTTCTAAGCTATCTTCATAGTTAAGCTCTTTTTGAGATCCAGGATGAAAACATACCCCTAATATTTCTACATCTAAATCATTTTTCTTAATTAACTCCTCTACTCTATTTGCAAAATCTAAATATACAACTAAACCCATCTTACCCAGATGAAAAAGCTGTTTATCATCTCTTGCTAAATTAGTTAGATATATGCCATGTATTAATATTTTCTTTACAACAGAACCCTTAAGCTGCTCCACAAACCTCTCCACGCTCTCTTCGGGTATGCTCTTAGTAGCCCATCTCATAGGGGCAGTAGGCATCATCTGTATACTATTGATGTCATACCTATCTCCCTCTTTAATTGCATTTTCTATTCCTCCACCAGAGGAAACGTGTGCTCCTAAGTACATAGTGTATTTTAAAGGAATTTTGTATCAATATCTACTAAAAGGTATGATATAATTACATCGTTTATTAATGGAGAGGTGCCTGAGTGGTCGAAAGGAACTCACTGCTAACGAGTCGTAGGTGTCAAAGCCTACCGCGGGTTCGAATCCCGCCCTCTCCGTATTTCCTCTTACATTCCTTTCTAAAATATTTTAGTATTAGATATGGAAGAAAAAAGTTTTGGATATACACTCGCCATTACACTAGGAACCATAGTTATTGGTCTAATTAGCTATATCCTCTATACAGAAAATATAAACAAATTAAGAGAATCTCCCAAGTGTGAATACAATGGTTGGGCATATGCTGATAAAGAAACCTATGAATCTATTGATGGATGTAATATATGTTTCTGTCATACAGGAGAAACAGTATGTACACAAAACGAATGTGAAAGCCCTCAACTATGTGATGACGGAACCACTTGTCCTGTAGATCAGGTATTTGAATCTCCCCTCCCCTAATGTAAGATATTAATATAATTTGTTAGGTATCTTTCCTATGGATAATATTAATCCTCCAATTATGGAGAACCCAATAGAAAGTATTACCCCAATAAAACCTCCTGAGAAGAAACAACCTCCTGTGCTTACAATAATACTATGTTTAATTTTAGTTATAACTTTAGTATTCCTCTACCTACTCTTTTTTACTGAGATTTTAGATAATGTAAAGATCTTAAATCCGCAAAATGAAAATGCACAAGAACAGGGGGATGGAAATGAGCAGGGAGATGAAACTCCAGCATTTATTGCATACGAAGGTGAAACCTTTACTGCTCAGCTACCTACTCAATGGAGTATCTCTGATTGGAGTATAGAAGAATACTACAATGGAACTGGCACAGATATGCTTCCTGATGAAGAAACCTTTACTGGGTTAACAGGTTTGAAGATTTTCAAAAATGATGTAGAAATGTTCTACCTTAAGGCAATATATGGAATAGGGTTTGCTGGGTGTCCTAATTATGCAAAATTTACTGATGAAAGTACAACATATTACAATCAAATATTATCAGACAACCAAGTTAGTGGAACTCAATTAAATATAGATGACTTTACTAACGAACAGTACTCTGAATTTGAATGGTTAGGGAAGGTTTTTAGAAGAGTAGAAAGAGAGTATAACTATGATACAATAGATGGAAATAACTACTTTGAACCATCTTGCGTACCTACATTAGTAACCTTTGATGGATTAGAATTCCAACCTTCAACTGGACCAGCAGCAACCTCCTACGACTACGGACCAACTGCAAATGCTACCCTTGAGGACTTAGAGACATTAGACTCAATACTAGAAAGTATGGAACTTTCTGATTGACACTTAAGGTGTAGCTCTGTATATTTTATATATATCTAAATTAAATATTTTTCTTTATGAAAGTAAGAAAATATGAAGGATTCTCCCTTATCGAGATCCTAGTCGTAGTAGCCTTAATTATAATCCTAGCTACTATAACAATCGTTGCAATTAACCCTGCAAAGAACTTCAGAGATACAAGAAATGCTCAAAGAAGTGCAGACGTTATGCAAATTCTTAATGCAGTGACACAGTATACCTCTGAAGAAGGTCACTCCATCTCACAGCTAGGTACAATTAGTACCGACTGTACACTACCTACAAATGTAGTAACAGGAACAGCACTTGAGACAGCACTTGTAGATGAATATATTGTAGCTATTCCTTTTGACCCTCTTGCAGATGAGACAACAACAGATACGGGATATGATATCTGTATTACTGGAACATCAGGAAGAGTACAAGTAATGGCTCCTTTAGCTGAAGATGGGAAAGTAATTACAGTAAAGAGATAGGTAATTAGTACTTAAAATATATATTAGAACCAGATAGAGAATCTCTATCCGAACTGCCATGGTTGAACTGTTAAAGCTTACAGATGATGTAGCAAAGAAAAAGATAAATATATCAGACTTCTTGGACTACTTGGTATTGGATGCCTTAAAAAAGAAGGCATCCGATATTCATATAGAGTCTAAAGAGGATAATATGCTACTTGTAAGATATAGAATAGATGGCATATTACATGACGTAATACCCGTAGGCGAAGATCTTAAGGATAGTTTACTCTTCATTATCAAAGTTCGAGCTAAGCTTAGAACCGATATTCATTTTGCACCACAAGACGGTAAAATTCTTTTCAATGTTAAAAAAACCGAAATAGATGTACCACCTCCAAACGAAGAAGGAATAAAGGAGGAAGTCAAAGAAGAAAAAAAGAAAGAACCTGAAAAGGAGGAAAAAGGTAAGAAAGAAGAAAAAGAAGAGCTAGAAAAGGAAAGTCTAGTAGATGGAATAATGGGTAAGTTTACTAAGGATAAGGACAAGATAAAAGATACTTACCATGTAGATGCTAGAATCTCTATACTCCCTGTTACTCATGGAGAGAAAGTTGTAATAAGGTTACTCTCTCAAGCTAATAGATCTTTCTCATTAACTGATTTAGGTTTTGAAGAAACAGACTTAGTAAACTTAGAAAAGGCTTACAGAGAACCATACGGCTTAATACTTGTAACAGGACCAACGGGAAGTGGTAAAACTACTACGCTCTACTCCATATTAAAGATACTTAATACAAAAGAAGTAAATATTACTACTATTGAGGACCCAGTTGAGTATAGTATTGATGGTGTCAATCATATACAGATAAATACAAAGGGAGATTTAACCTTCGCTAACGGTCTTAGATCTATATTAAGACAGGACCCTAATATAATAATGGTAGGAGAGATTAGAGATACCGAGACTGCAAGAATTACTGTTAATTCTGCTCTTACAGGACACTTAGTACTCTCTACTCTACATGCTAATGATGCAGTAAGTACTATTCCAAGATTGATAGATATGGGTATAGAACCATTCTTAATAGCTTCTACAATAAATATTGTAGTTACTCAAAGATTAGCAAGAAGACTATGTCCTCACTGTAAGAGAGAGTATCTTGTAAGTAAGAATGAGAAGCATAAAGAACTCATAAAACTAAGACCTGATATACAAAGACACCTTGGCAATACGGATAAGCTCTATGAAGCTGTAGGATGTAAGGAGTGTCATAATACTGGCTATAGTGGAAGGATAGGAATATATGAAATCCTAGCTATGAACAAAGAGATAAGGGATGTAATTATAGAGAATCCAAATTCGGACAATATATTAGCTGTTGCTAAAAAGAATGGATTTAATCTAATGGTAGAGGATGGTGTAAAGAAACTAAAAAGAGGAGATATCGATATTAAAGAATTAATAAAAGTTATCGCTATTAAAGAATGAGCCAAAAGAAAGTTAAATCAGCTGGAGATATTAGGACTAAGGAGTTGAAGAAATTACAAAGACTCCATGTATCAACATCTAATCTCCTCATCTCTATTAAATCACTAGCCGCCTTACTTAAGGCTAGTATACCTCTCTCTGAAACAATAAAAACCATTGCAGAACAATCTAGTGATCCTAATTTAAATAAAATATTCAAATTCATATCAGAAGAAATAGATAAAGGCTCTACACTAGCAGAAGGAATGAGGCTCTTTCCCAAAATATTCCCTGGTACAGTGTCATCTGTTGTTGAAGCAGGTGAAAAAGGAGGCTCTTTAGAAAATAATCTGCTCTTTATCGCAGAAACTGTTAAAAAGGAATGGGAATTAAACAGAAAGATGAAAGGGGCAGTAATATATCCTACCATTATTATTTCCTTAACCATGGCTGAATTCATAGGTATGATATTCGTAGTACTTCCTAAAATGGAAGCCCTTTTCTCTACATTCCCAAATATCCCTCCTCTAACACTCTTCATTATGAGAACAGCTAATAATATTAGAGAGAATTGGATTGTAATACTCGCTATTATAGCTCTAGTTATAACCTCTATCATTATTTTCCTCAAAACAAAACTTGGGAAAAAATTCAAAGGTTGGTTAGCTATTAACTTCCCAATACTAAAAAAACTTTTTACCAGTAACATACTCTCTTCTTTCTCTAGAACATTAAGTGTATTACTAGCTAGTGGAATACCCCTTTCAAAATCACTAAGTATCTCCGCAACAACAATGAGTAATTCCATATATGCTGATATACTCACAAAAGTACATGCTAATGTAGAGAATGGTAAAGACCTTTCTCTCTCTTTAGCAGAACATCCTAAGCATTTCAATAACTCCTTTATTAAAATGATTGACGTAGGTGAGGTAAGTGGAACACTAGAAGACAACCTAATGTATCTACACGAATATTACTCAGACGAAGTAACAGAGATGAGTAATAACATAGTAACATTCGTTGAACCCATACTTCTCATTTTAGTAGGGGCAATAATTGGATTGCTTGGTGTAACAATACTAATGCCAATCTATCAACTAATGGGTACTATAAATGGGTAAGACTATACACAAAAACAAACTAAAAGGGTTTTCACTTTTTGAACTACTAGTTACAATGGGTCTTTTGATGCTACTCTCCTTAGTTGTTTTTCCTGTAACCATACAAAAAGCACAGCAAGATAAATTAGAAAGCTATGCATCACAACTAGTAACGGACATATACTACCAACAACAAAAAAGTGCATTAAAAGGATTACCAGAGGGAATATACCTCTATACAAATGGATATACTCTCTTCGAAGGAGAAACCCTTCTGGATGCTACAGATACTGACCTAAAAGAATATGCTACTAACATTACAATCACATCCGTATCAATGAGTAATGGAGATGTAATATTCTTCCCTAAAGGAGAATTTAAGCCTAGCTCATATGGTACTCTAATATTAACAGATGGTTTCAACTTAGTAAGGATATCTATCAACAGAGAGGGATTAATACAGTATGAAAAGATCTAAAAATAAATTAAAAGGATATAGTTTGACAGAGTTAGTATTAGCAATAGGGATATTTGCAATTATCTCCTCTATGCTAATATTTTTGGTTGTAGATGCTACACGTACATTAGAAAATACTAGAACCAGATCTAAGGCATCCCAACTTACACAGGAGATATATACCTCTCTAATACTTATAAAATCTCAAGGTTGGTACAATATTGCTAAATATACAAATGATGGAAGTAAACACTTACAGTATGCAGATGGTACATACAATATATTAGATGGAGAAGAGGTAAGAGATAATCTAACTTACTCTTTTACAATAGAGGAAGTACAAAGAGATATAAACAGAAATTTGGTAACAGAGGGGGGTAGTAATGATCCCCATACAAGATTAATTACTATGAATATATCTTGGGTAGATAGGATAGGAAAGGTACATACCATTAATCCAAAAATGTATGTAAATGATTGGAATACACATTCCATTGTATGGACTACTCAGGCTGAGTTTGATACAGGGGTATTCACCGAAACAATGTCCGAATTAATAGGGGATGGAGAAGTAAGACTCTTCTCTATGAAATACTCCGATTGGTGTAATCCTACTCTTAGTTTAAGTGCCCACGATTTAACTAGAAGTGGTATAGCAAGTGCACTCTTTACCATTAATGACTACGTATATATGGGAACTGGCGGTAATCAATCTGGTCCTGCATTTTCAAAAGTATCTGTAATAGGAGAACCTCCTGTTGTTTCCGAATTAGGTCTTTATGATGGTCATAAGGTGTATGATGTTTTCGGTCTAAATGGGTATGCCCTAATTGGAACAGATACAAATGCTAAAGAGTTGGTAGTCCTTGATATATCTTCTCCTGATAATATATATACCGAATTTACATATTTAGATTTACCTAATCCAAAAACAAAACAGAAATATGTATATGTATATGGGAATTTAGGATATATAACTCATGATGCAAATATTACAATATTTAGAGTAGACAATTTACAATTGAATGTCACACCTACAGTAGTACAAACTGTTAATGTAGGAGGGATAGATGCGGTAATCTCAGATCTATACGTTGATTCACAATACATATATGTAACTACACAAGGAGTAACCTCTGATTTCTACATACTCCAAAATAGCGCACCCTACTCCATACTAGGACAGGCAGATTTAGGTCTTCTAAATGCTTCCTCTCTCTTTATTTCTGAAAATTTAAGCAGAGCATACATTGGGACTTTGAATAATACAGGGAATGAATTTTTCATCTTAGATATAAGTAATAAGAGTGGAACATACACAGTAATAAATTCACAAGATTTAGGAGGTATGTCTGTAGCTGCATTAGTATCTGCAGATGAAAGAGTAATGATAGGAGGAGTTACTTCAGGTGAAGAGTATACCGTTTATAATATCTCTGATGAATTACATCCTTTCGAATGTGGAGGCTTAAATATAGATGCAGGTATTAATATGATTACCTTAGTTAAGAAAGAAGTTAATCTATATACCTATGTACTAACCAGAGATTCATACAAAGAGTTACAGATAATAAAGGGAGGACCAGGAGGTGGAGGACCAGATGGGGAAGGATATGTAGAGGCAGGAGAGTACCTTTCTGAAATACATGATTCCGTATCTGACAGTTCAGAGTACTACATTTTAAGCTTGGATGCAGATATACCTACAGGGACATCTTTAAAGGTACAGTTGAGAACCAGTGGCGACCCTACAATGACAGGTAGTATATGGATAGGACCTGATGGTACTTCTAATACTTATTATGATAGTGCAGGAGTATTTACCTTACCGACATTAACAGGTAGATATCTACAATACAAAGTAATATTTACTTCAGATACAATTAATACACCATTACTTAAAGAACTAGTAATAAACTATGAAAAATAGATTAAAAGGTATAACACTGATAGAAACAATGCTCTATATTGGCCTATTTTCCATAATTATTTTAATGGTACTAAACTTCATGCTCTCTACACAGGAATCTACACTAAGAAATAACAGGAGAGGCGATGTATATAAAACAGCAGAATTTGTAATACAACATATTGAATCTTCTTTTAACAATGCCCTCTCTATTAGTAAAGATAACAGTACATTTAATAACGGTATTGGACTCTTGGAACTACAATTTCCAGAAGGTAGTAAACAGTATACTCTCTCTAACTCAACACTCTACTTCGATGGAGTATCCATAACTCCACCCAATATATCCATTACACAATTCTCACTAATTCCCATATACAATGGTATAGAATCACCAATAGCTGTAAAAATAAATATAGACTTAGTATCAAAAGATGATCCTAAAATCACAGATACAATTAACCTGTTATCTACACTAAGATGAAAGGATATGTAGCATTAACAACAGTATTAGTAATACTCCCCCTACTTCTAATAACAGGGATAGATACCCTCTATAAAAATATGACAACCTTGGTCATAGGTAAAATGAACTATGATTCTCAAATATTAAAAAGTAATTCAGAAACATGCTTAGAAGAAGCTGTATATGTAATAAAAAGGGATTATGGATATACAGGGATACTAAATCTTAGTATGGATACATGGAACTGTAACATAGAGATATATGATAAACCAGAAACTACTGGTATTAAGATAATAAATATAGAAGCTACTGATGATAACGGTATGTATACCTTTACAGAGAAAGAATTAAATATAAATGTAGATCCTTTTGAAATATCAAATATTTAAAACAAAGTGTAATACTACAGAGAAAATTTTTATCACTCTTCTAACAATATCTTTAAGTATACTTACCTTTAAAACTTTCTATTACTCTCCGTTTAATATCTCTACCCTATTAACATACTTAATACTTGTCTCCCTTTTCCTTACTCTTACATTCTTAGCATACTATGATTTTAAAAAGATGGAAGTACATACTACTGTATCTTTCATATTAATGATTGTATTAGTAATATTAAATATCTTCCTATTCTTTTTTAAAGGTTCTGATACACAGATATTGATATTAAATGGATTGGCGTATACTCCGTATAATAATATGTTAGCGACACTAACATTAGGTAGTATCTTTCAATTAGTAGTACTTATTTCAAAAGAGAGAGCATTGGGACAAGGAGATGTAAGAATAGCGATAATAACAGGTATGATAATCGGTATTAATAACTTGATATATTGGTTATATATTACAATCTTTAGTGCATTAATATATGGTTTTATACTAGCTTACAGAAAGAAAAAGTTTAAGGGTCTTAAAATACCTTTTGTACCATTTATGGTTTTAGGAACGATTATTATAATACTGTTACAACTCTAAGAAATTATAGACTCTGAATTAATTTCTTTTTCTTCCCTGTATTCTGAATATCCCTTAAATTGATTAAGATAGTCATCTTTAGTAGGAGCTTCCTCTATTTCTCTATCAACCTCTCTTGGTTGTATATTCTCAGTTAAGATATTAATCTCTCCCATTCCTTTGGCCATAGAATCCCTCGATTCAAGTAACTGCCTAGTGGTAATTACTGCTAATACTTTCGCATTCAAATTACCCTTCTCTATTGCTTGTTCTTTAAATCCTAAAGCTTTATCAAAATACTCTGTATACCAAGTTCCCTTTAGATGCCTGTTTAATAAAGACTCCTGCTTAGCATAGTGTTCTCCCTCTCCTCTATATACCCATACAAATTCAGTTCCTTCTCTCTTCGCATACTCCTCTACTCTTTTTAGAAACTCTTTTTTCTCATCTGTAAGCATATCTAAATCTTAGAAATTTTAAACCCACTCTATCTTATCCCACACAACTATCTATATCTGTAATATGAATTATACAGTTTTCCTCATCTACTTTAAAATTAAGTGGATGTATATACTTACCTAAAGTATCTGCAACTATTCTTTCATAACTATGAATACCTGATTCACTTGAGTCTGTAATTTCGGGATTCATATTGAAATACTCTTTAGACTCTCTCATATATCTGGCATATTCATTCTCCCCAGGGATATACTCTGACATAGCTGCTATACACTTCTCATGCTTTAATTGTTCTACACCAAGAATAGGGTTAACATTAAGAGTAAACTCTTTCCCATATGCATATACCCTTTTCTCTTCCACTACACTCCTAAATTCATCCATCTCCCTTTTATAATTAGATATTCTTCTAAGGCTACTATCTAAATATAGCTTAATAACATATTGAGGATATTCTTTATGATCTAAAAATACAAAACTATCAGAACCAATATCTACCATATCCTGGTGGTAAAGAAAAAGATTTTTACAATTATGTAACCTCTTAAAAGAAGTTCTTACATTTGGAAGAAGCTTAGAGAAATCTGGAGATTGATCTGAATAGTACATATATTTCGGTCTATACTCATAGGTTTTACAATTACGGCAGTGGATATTTAAATCTTTTAATTCCATTTAAACTGGTTAATTCTCTAATATTTGTTTCTAATATTTAAAAATCCTCAGATAAATCAGGCCTATTAACATACTCTATAAAATCATCCATTGTCATTCCAGCAACTAAACATCCATTCTCATATGCCAATATTATTTCTTCCTGTAATACTCCTTTAAAATCTCCTAAATCCTCATCATACAACTTATTAACTATATCCTCTGTAATCTGTTCTCTCTCTTCTTCACTTATAGATACAGGAGTAGATTCTTCATTTAAAACCTGATTCTCAATAAAGGAATGCTCTCTCTTACCATAAAATGAGGGCTTTCCTCTACTAAAGCCATTACCATTGATTGTAAGCCTACTTCTTAAATATTTATCTTCTATCCCCATAAATCATGGTCTGAATATTTATATTTCCCCCCCTTGTCTTTCTTTCTTAACAAAGAGAAGAAAAGAACATTCATTTGGTAAAGATACTGCTTCTCTTCTTCCGACATAACAGGAGGCCTCCAGTTCTCTAAAAGCCTTTCTTCAAAAATCTTAAATTCATCCATTTGCCCTACCCATTCATAAAGTTCCTTCCTGTTTTTAATTACTGCTTCTGTCTCTATCTTAGGGAAATCAAAAAATAAGCGTTGCCATTTTTTGTAGTCATAATGAGGACTAATTATTATATCGAGATTCTTGAGTATACATATTATTCTTCCATCATTTATCATTTCTTTCCTATGTAAATAGTCCTTATATCCTTCACTTTCCAAATCTTGCCAATTGGCATAACCCGTATCTAACCATTTCTCATACTCTGGTGACATTGTATTCGGGAAATTATTGAACATACCGTACCCATGAGCAACCATCCATATTGTAGCCTGAGTACCAAATTCTTTATCTTCTACAAATCTATCATACAAAGGATTCTCTTCCTTCTCTCGTACTAGAGATTCGAACATTTCTTTAGGACTTGGCATACTCTTCTCTATTAGGGGGAAATACTCCCTAGCATCATTCTGTTCAGATGGTAATTGCTGCTGTTTAGGTTCTTCTATTGGTTCTCTATCTTTCATTTTTTATATTCTTAAACTAAGATGGTGGAGACGGTGGGATTTGAACCCACGTCCAGAAGTTAAGCACAGTGTCATGTACAAATGTATTTAGATTTGTATAGCTAGATTAAACTAAAAAATCTAACAAAAAGCTTAATCTACTCAGTAATTACATTCACTAAGTATCCTCTACTGACAAAGTATACTTACTATACCCTAGTAACGACTGTCCAAAACCCCTAACTAGGGATAAAGATAGTGGACATTGACTAGATTTATTTAGTCAAACTTATGCAAAGTTATAAGCATATATAGGTGCAGTGAATGCAGCTCTTAGCTTACTTGCAAAAGCGTTTAGTTTGTTTTCTACACTTATCTGTGTCTAAGTTTTACGAACTTAAAAACGATTTGTGACAAACAGCACTTATGACTTCTGTCGAAAGCCTTACGTCCCCATATTCTTAAAGAACGTTGTATTATACCATTTATCTATACACTTTTGAATGTCCTGAGTGTCCTCCAATTCTATAAAGGACAATAATTTCTTTGCTATTGAATACCCATAAAATACGAATATCTCTTGTTACCCTCGAACTATAAACTATTCCCAAAGAAGGAATGTTCACTTGATGAGTCTTAAGGCTAGCAGAAAAGGGATCCCTTGAAATCCTAAGTACAATCTTTTCAATCCTTATAAAAAGCTCCCTGTTTTTCCTGAATATTTTTCTTAAGTCTCTACAATATTCTCTTGTATTTTGTACAATGTACTTAACTCTCCTCATCAGAAATTCTCTTAAAGAACTCTCTAATCTCTTTCTCATCCCTCAATTCTTCGAGTTTTCCTGCTTCACTATCTGCCTTGGCTTTCTTAAGACCATTTACCATCTTTTCATCAATTACTACACCATCCAATACAGGATATGACTCCTTCTCTAATTCTTTGGTAAGTACATATCTAACATATGCAGGAATTGAATAGCCTAAACTAGAAGCCTTAGCATCTACCCTCTCCATTAATACCTTAGGGAATGTAATTTGCTTTGTAATACTTGAATATTTTTTTACTTTTTTCATTTTGTGTTAAGTTTGTACAGATTAATATACAATTTTAACACAAATCTCTATCTTTTACACCTTGACAATATCGAATTTAACTAAATAGGAGCTTTACTTGCCTCCCAAAGGGCTATGGATGTAGCTACAGAAAGATTTAAGGAATCAATTTCAGAGGAGTGAGGTATAAATACACTCTCTCCAATATTAAGATATTTCTCATCTAAACCTGTAGATTCATTACCTTGGATAATGGTAAATGGTTTTACAAATGTAATATCTTTAATACTCTTACTACCCTTTAACATAAAGGGGTAAAGGTTTTGATTAGGAAATCTCTGTATATATTCCTCAATGGTATTAAAGTACTCAAACCTAATATTAAACAAAGCTCCCATCGTAGATCTAATTACTAATGGATCGAAGATATCTACTCCTGGTTTAATAATGGCTAAATCTTTTACATTAAAACCTAACATGGTTCTAACAATAGTTCCTAGGTTTCCCATATTAGAAGGATTAACTAATACAATATGGTTTTCATTTTCCAATACCTTACTAACATATTTCTTAAATACAGCAACTACATATGTATTCTCTTTAACAGATATCTTTTCAATTACCCTATCATTCTCTTCCATATAGATATTTTTCTCTCTACATATTCTCTGTATCTCCTCTATACCTGTACTCTCTAACCCCTCTCTTTTAAAAAATATTGTATATACCTTGTCTGAATGGCTCTTAAGTAAGTCTAATACAGGATATGCACCAAAAGCATATGAATATTCAAACTTTTTTTGATATTTCTTAATCTTAGGAGAGTACATACTACTTGTTTTTTAATATATCCTTAAATATCTTGTCTGTCTTTTTCTTTTTGGTAATTTTTGTTAGTTTCCATTTCTCTTCTCTTAATACCATATATGCTTCCTCTACTTTCTGTTTAGTAAGAATTAGTAATTTGTTCTTCCTCTTTAAATCTAATTGAGCCTTTTCTTCACTCTTGTACATCTCATATATACTATGTAAGAATCCTACTAGTAAAACGAAATAGCTAATTAATTTAGCTAACAGGGAGAGATTCATCATCAACTCGTACTCGAGATTAAGATATGGTAAGTAAAAGATTTGAGAGAGTATGGAAAAGGTAAGGGAGAAGATAATCCAGAAATCAAAATTCCTGTAATACATACCCCTACTCCTTGTATATCCTATTAATGCAAGTAGATATATCATTAGTGATACTGTTTGTATTACGATAGCGAAGGTATATGATTCTAATCCCTCAAAAATATTTGAGAATACGGAGATTACAGCAATAAAGGCAGATATCGAAAAAAGGATACCTACAAATGCCAATTTTTCTTTAAATACTCTCGATCTGTATTCCTCTTTCATTAATAACCAACTTAGGAAAAAAATTAACGCTAGAAAGAATCTAGAGAGTACTACAGTACTAGGAAATACCTCTGAAGCAGATAAAGTAAAAAAATCAGAGAATGCATCTAAGGATAATAATATCTGTAATATATCTATTATACCAACTGTTAGAAAACCTAATCCTAAGAGTAAGTAATTAGTAAAATTCTTTTTTGTATAGAAACGTAGTAGAGCTAATGTACCAATAAAGAAAGCGAAGATACCAGAGAAGAGATCAATCACTAATTGAAAATCTCTCATCCATAAGAACTCGCCAGACATATATGCAAAGAGGAGGAAGAAGAATACCAATATTAATATTAATAACTCCTTCTGCTTTATCTCATCCTTTGAATATATTTCCTGCTTTTTCATATATATCTAATATTAATACATATATTTGGAAAATGAAATCTTTTCATTCCTTTCAGCATGAGGAGCACATACAGTAACAGTACCATTGTCATCTTGAGAGATGAAATAGCCAGTACCATTAATGGATATATATTGGGGATCAGTAGGTATTACTAACAAGGCTTCTTCGTCTTCCTCAATTAAGAAACTCATACTAACTAAATCAGTACAATCAAATGGACCTGTCTTACATATCTCATTACCATACTCTACACACTCTGTAGAGCTCGGTATAGCCTCTGGAATCTCTGATTGAGCATTTACATATGAACTTACATAGGAAAGTATCATAGCTACGTCTGCAGACCTCTGAAGGTTTCTAGCCTCTGCTGCTTCCTTACTTGGATTGATAGCTAACAATGCTAAGAATATTAATACTCCTAATGCTGATAATACAAGCATTATTTCAGTATATTTAAATCTTTTTGAATCTTTTTCTTTCTTTGGTATAGAGGGTACAAAATTAATCGTCTCTATACTTAGCTTCTCTTCATCCATATATACATAATACATAAAATTTTTAAAT
>CAYSEU010000001.1:0-20160 GCA_964430365.1 uncultured Candidatus Saccharibacteria bacterium | reverse complement strand
GATAGTGTAATAACAGGTTTTATATAGTAATTTATATCAATATTGTGTTGTATCTACGAGGTTTTTAACTTTTTCCACATCCTCTCTACTTTAGTGGATATCCTCCCTTCTAATGAAGATGTATAATATAGGTATAAATCTAAAAGAACAGGAATGGCTGAACAAACTATTAAAAATCTAGTATGGATAGACCTTGAAACAACCGGATTAAGTACTAAAAAGGATAAGATAATAGAAATAGGAATATTAGTTACAGATATAGATCTCAATATATTAGATACAGAGGGCTATGTAGGCTTTGTTAACATTACAAATGAAGATATCTCCCTTATGAATGACATAGTTAAGGATATGCATACTAAAAATGGTTTAATAGAGAAATGTTTAGAATCTAAATATACATTAGAATATATTGATAAAGAATCAGTAGAATATATTTCTAAGTTTGTAGACAGAAATGAAGCACCACTATGTGGTACTAACATTGCATTTGATAGGAGCTTTATTGAGTACTATATGCCCATACTCACAAATCATCTACACTTCAGAAATATAGATGTATCTACTATTAAGCAGTTAAGTAAAATTTGGAAGAACGATTCTTACATAGGCAAGAAATCTATACACGAAGCGTTAGATGATATTAGAGAGAGTATAGAGGAGTTAAAATATTACAAAGAGAAAATCTTTGATTAAAACGGAGAGGGTGGGATTCGAACCCACGGTTCAGGAAAATATCCTAAACAGCACATTTCGAGTGTGCCCTATTCAACCAGCTCTAGCACCTCTCCAAAAGCAATTATACTAAAATATTACAACTTCCTATAGGTTAACTGGCTAAATTTCTTCAAAGGGGATATATTGACCATATGTAAGTGTATCTATCCTACCCTGCTTTCTAATATCTTTGTACAATACTTTCTCTTGTAACAGTACGAAGATAGCATCCTTATCTGCTTGATCTAAAAGCATTAACAAAGCCCTCGGATATCTTAACTTAGTCTCAACTATTAAAAGATATTGACCATTCTTAATACTAAACCAGAAGTTATTAAGCATAAACCATTCGTAGAGTCTTCCTCCAGTATCTATCCCTCTTGCTGTAATCTTATGTTTAATTGTATTAGGCTTATTAGTACCAGCTACATATACAAAGAAAAGTAACGCTATTATAGCGGCCATTAGGTAATACTGTTGTAATATGGCTAAAAAGAGTACAAACAGTAACGCTATAGAAAGTATTATCCAAAAACTCTTAGAATCAAATCTTATCTCATATCTTTCTGGAGCTTCCCATTCAAAAAGTTTAATATTTTGTACAACCTTTTTAGTAGGGACATCACTATCTTCTAATACCACCTCCTTACTAGCTATCTCTACTCTTTTTTTTGTCTTTTGTTTAGAAATAGCTTCCTGCTTAAGCTTTTTAAGCCTCTCTTCTTTCTCTCTAAGTTGCATCTCCCCCGAAAGAATATTAAGGATATCTTTAAATTCATCCCCTATTTTATTTCTCTTTGGTTTCGTCATGTATGATTAATCATATAACAAAGGAGGTAAGTATAACAACTATTAATATCCCTACTCCCCAATATATATTTAAAATATGAAGGAAGTTAAGTAGTAATACAAGTGTAAAACCTATTGTAAACAACAATCCCCATTTAATACAAAATATCTTTAGATATCTACTATCCTCTTTCTGAAGAAATACCCTTAGTAATAGGTAAGAGAAAAGAACGGCTATTGAAAAGATTAAGGTTAATATTAAGAAAAGGAATGTTAAGATATTTACCCAATTGTATTGATTATTTACATTAAAAGGTAAGAAAGTATTAAGTGAGAGTAAATATAACAAAATTATAACAGTAAAAATAGCCAAAAAGATAAGTGTAGAAACAAATTTAAGATTTCTAATGCTATAAGTTTTTGAATCTTTTCTATTTACCACTATTCTTTAAAATTAATTTTACATATCTATATTATGAATATCTTAATTATAGAGAAATCTAAAACTATTTCCCATATATTAAAAAATACCCTAGTAGCATATGGGTATAATGTGACTCAGGATACATCAGATTTCAGTAGTGAAAATTTAATAGATAGATCCCTCTTTGAGATATTAATAATTGATACTAATATTACTGGTAAATATACAACCTTAGATATATTAAAAAAGGTTAAGAGTAAGAAGGATGTAAAAACCAAAATCCTAGGGATATGTAGTATGGGTATATGGAAGGATAAGGTTAATTTTTTAAATACAGGTGGTGATGATGTACTTTCATACCCATTTCCTGTTCAAGAGCTAATAGCAAGAATACAATCTCTTCTAAGAAGGCCTAATAGCTATGTAGATAGTAGAATGTATATTGGTGATATATTGCTTGATACTAATAATAAGACGGTAAGTATAAAAAATAGTGATATAGATTTAAGAAAGAAAGAGTACCAACTATTAGAATATTTCTTTAGAAACAAAAATAGAACTATTAGTAGATGTGAACTACTAGATCATGTATGGGATTATAGAAGTTATACTGGCTCAAATACGATAGATGTACATGTCAAAAGACTAAGAGATAAGCTCCCATATAAAGGATTGATAGAGACTGTACATGGACAAGGGTACAGAGTAAAAGAACCTAAAGCATCATCGGCATCACAAGATGAACAAATTCTGGATCCTCTACTATCTTAAAGACTCCAGGTTTAACTGTTTCAGAAGATTCGAATACAATATCTTCTGAATCTAAATGGGTAAGTATGTCTGTTAACAGTCTTGAACTAAATGCAATCTTTAAAGCGTCACCTTCTATATGACCAGAGAAAGTACTCTTGTTACTTCCTAAATCAGTTTGAGTAGCAGAAAGTGTAATACTATCTCTACTAGGATCTATATCCAATATTAATTTATTACCAAGTACACTCTTAGCAATAATATTCGTAATCTTTAAAGAGTTAATAAATTCAGACCTAGATATCTTACATACTGTCTTATATCCTGTTGGAATAATCTGCCTATACTCAGGAAACTGTCCATCTATCAACCTAGATACTAAATCTACATCACTGTATCTAAATAGTATCTGATTCCTATCCTCTATTAAAAATACCTCAATACTCTCATCATCCCCTATCTCTGAGACAATATGAGAGAGTTCTAATAAAGCTTTTACAGGTACTAATATATTTACATCCTTTTCTGCACTAGAATCTAGCTTAACAATCTGTCTTGATAATCTTAATCCATCAGTACCTACAAAAGATATACTCTCACCAGAGACCTCTAAGAGAACTCCTGTTAATACTGGCTTAATATCATCAGTAGCACATGCAAATGCAACCCTATTTACAGATTTAGAAAGTTCATCTTTTGAGATTTTGAATAAAGGTTTTTTATCTAAAACAGTGGCTACAGAAGGGAAGTCTTCAGAAGACATTGTATTAAATATAGCTGAGTTATTTGTACTAGAGATATTAAAATTTTGACCCTCTATTTCTACATCTACTTTCTCAGAAGGAATAGAGTTAACAAACTCTGTTAACTGCTTAGCAGGTACAGTAACCTTACCCTCTGATTTGACATCAGCCCCTATCCAAGTATTAATACCTATTTCTAAATCAGTAGCAGTCATAATGAGTTTACCCTTACTAGTTTCAAATTGGACATTATTTAGTATAGGTAAACCTGGTTTATTACTAACTACCCTACTTATTATATTTAGATACTTAGAGAAAGTATCTTGATTACATGTAAATTGCATTTTACTTCAAAATAATATTATGTACTGGGCAGTTACTTAATACATTCTACTCAATATGGTTCTAGTTTTCTACTGTTTTAATATTTATATATAAATAGTTGTAATAGTAGTAGGGAGTATGGATAAGTTGATAAGTAATTAAAATTATATTAAATACCCATTACCTAGAACATAATTTAATTCCTTTTTAATGTTGATAACTTTTTCGCTAAATTATATTTAAAAAGTAATTAAATCTTTTTACCATACTATATTTGTTTCTGTGTATTTTAAATGTGTATATATCCTTTTGTACTGTGTATAGATGCGAGGTATAGATTTCTCAAATACGTTGTTAAATATACACTCTCTTAATTTAACAACCTTTTTAGATGTGGAATATCAAGGTACTTTTCCTCACTCTTTCCACCGTAATACACATACAATCCACACTAGTAAAAAATATCCCTTCTACACTGTTCAACCTTCTCTGCAAAAGCAGAATCTTCTTTCATTCTCTTCTCTACCACACTACATGCATTTAGCACTGTTGTATGATCTTTTCTGCCTACTAATCTAGCTGTTGTTTCTAGAGGTATCTGTAATTCATTTCTTAGTATGTACATAACTACATGTCTAACTATCGCTATATTAGCATTTCTTCTAGAGCTTTTAATAAATCTTATAGATAGGCCAAATACATCAGATACTACATTTAATACCTTTTCAGGAGTAGCTCTTTTCCTTTTACTCTCTAAATCTACTTGAAGTATCCTAGCAACTTCTTCATAGGAGGGTACTCCACCTAGCTTAGTAAGAGTAAGCACCTTATTTAATGCTCCTTCTAATTCTCTTACACTACTCTCTATATTTTTAGCTATTAAATCTAAAAATATATCTGGGACTGTAACACCCTTTTCTAACATACTCTGTTTGAGTATAGCTAACCTAGTTTCATAGTCGGGAGGCTGTATATCAGAGACCATTCCTCCTTCAAACCTAGTTCTTAATCTGTCTGTAATATTTTTAATCTCTTTAGGAGGTCTATCAGAGGCTAAAATAATCTGTTTATTTGCTTGATACAAGCTATTAAAGGTATGAAATAGCTCCTCTTGAGTTTTAGGGTATGCCTCTACAAACTGTATATCATCTATTATTAAAAGATCTACTTCTCTGTATTTACTTCTAAAATCCTCATTCTTTTTTGTTCTAATAGCCTCTATCATCTCATTTAGAAATTGCTCTATAGAGACATATACAACCCTCCTATCTGGATTCTTTCTTAGTACCTCATTACCAATGGCTTGCATAAGGTGTGTTTTACCTACTCCTGTACTACCGTAGTAAAATACTGGATTGTATGATTTAACCATACTCTCATTCTCAATATCAGAAACTACAGATTGAGCTACAGCCTCTGCTAACCTATTATTAGCTCCTACTATGAAGCTCTTAAAGGTATACCTTGGATTCAATTTCGCTTTTTTTATAGCGTCTTCATATTTCTTCTTATCACCTTCCATCTTTGTAAAGAGATTCATAATAGGATTATCTATTGGTTGTGCAAATGTATACCTATCCTTTTTAGGTTTGTTATCACTCTTTTTAATGAGTAACTCTATTTGTAGATTCTGACCTGTTGCTTTTGTTAAACAGCTTTGTAGAAATTTGTTGTAATCTTTAAGGATAGTACCCCTTTTGAATTCATTAGAGCAGGAAAGTGTAGCTACACCATTTTGAATATTTTCTAGATATGTATCGGCAAACCAAGATTCGTACTCTACCCTATCTAGTACCAATCTTAAGTTCTCTGTGACTATCTTCCATACATCATCAACATCTATATCACTACTAGGATTCACATTATTTTGTTCTATCTCTGGTTTAGGAATACTTTCTGCATATTTTTCGAAGTCAATTTTATCCATACTGTTTAAAGTACTTAATATATGTTAATGACAACTCTTGGGCAGTTCTATGATCGATTGGGACTAATACTCCTATTATATTCATTTCTAAAAGAATGTGGATAATTGTGTAAAGAGGTGTTAGAAAGTGCTTTAATAGGTACCTTTTTATCTGATACTCATATATCTTTTCTTAATATACATGTGAGGAAATATTTTTCTATATGAATCTTTAATATTAAATTTGCTATATATATAGGTGTTAATATATAATAGGCTTGCTTTACGATTATTAATAAATATGAAAAGAACATATCAGCCTAAAAATTTAAAAAGAATTAAGAAATTCGGCTTTAGAGCAAGAAACAAAAATTCTCAAGGAAAGAAGGTACTTAAAAGAAGAATAGAAAAAGGTAGAAAATTCTTAACGGTAAGTGAAGAGTACTCTCTTAAGAGAAAGAAGTCACTATCCAAAGCTAGATAGTATATACTGTAATATGCTTCCCAGAAAGAACAGATTAAAAGCCAAACATATCAAAGGGTTATATGATAGAGGTCTTAAATCTAGAGGTCAGTACGGTATGTTAATATCACAGAAGGATTCTACAGTAGATGAGTATGAGATATCATTTGTAGTAAGTAAAAAGATAGGTAATGCTGTACAAAGACATAGGATGACTAGATTACTAAGAGAGATATCAAGAAAGAATTTAAAAAAGGGTGTTAATGGTTATAAATTTGTATATGTAGCATTTAAATATTGTAATGATTATGAGCAATTGGAAAAAGATTTTAACCAACAACTTCAAAAATCTATTTCAAATACCTAGGAATACCCAACTCGCACTTATTAAACTGTACCA
The DNA here is from genome assembly GCA_964430365.1 of uncultured Candidatus Saccharibacteria bacterium. Taxonomy (GTDB): domain Bacteria; phylum Patescibacteriota; class Dojkabacteria; order SC72; family SC72; genus JAVEVH01. The sequence goes on along the minus strand of CAYSEU010000001.1, from coordinate 13,644 downwards.
AAAAACTCTTTCACTAGATCATGGATTATTAGGTAAAGCAAATCCCAATCTTAGAGCATGTAAATTCACACCTACATGTTCAGAGTATGGATATGGCGTAATAGAGAGGTTTGGAATATTTAAAGGTAATTATCTTGCTATTAAGAGGGTAATAAGGTGTAATCCTTGGGCTAAGCCAGGGCAATATGACCCTATACCTGAAAAATAGTGAGGATTAATGTATAATGCTTTAGATTTTTATTATTATTCGATTTACTAATATGTTTACAACTATTTGGAATACCGTTTTCTTTCATCCCATACTTAATGCAATGATACTTTTGTATCACTTTTTGGGTGATAACTTAGGATGGGCAATACTTGGTATTGCTGTTATAGCACGTATCCTTATGATCCCTCTTGTTAAAAGACAAACAGAGATGACCAAAAAGATGGCTAATCTTAAACCAGAGTTAGAGAAATTAAATAAGAAGTATTCAAATAATAAGGAGAAATTAACTCAAGAGCAGATGAAATTGTATAAAAAGGTCGGATATAACCCCTTAGGTTGTATAGGAACCTTTGTACCTCAGCTATTAATACTCTCTGTATTAATAGGAGTTATTAGACATGTAACTGATAGTGATCTAGAAGGTCTATATACATGGGTTAAAGATATTACAGGGATATCAAATGGTATGAGTATAGAGTCAAATTTCTTGTTCTGGGATCTAACAAAATCATATAATTCAGTATCTGGTGAATTTGGGAAACTCTCTATACAAGCACTTCCATATATTGGCTTATCCCTCTTAGTAGGTATAGTCCAATTTGTTACAACCAAGTTTACTCAAAAAATGCAAAATCCCACTCCGAAAGCTAAGAAAGAAAAGAAGAGTTCTACAGAACAATCAGCAGAGGATATGCAAGCTAATATGCAAAAATCCATGATTTACCTATTTCCAGTCATGACAATGTTCTTTACAATAAGTATGCCCGCAGCACTAGGTTGGTATTGGATGATCCAATCCTTACTTTTGGTTGTACAGTACTTTACTTTAGATTTTAATAAGACTAAGAAAGGAGTACAGAATATGTGGGACATTATTTCCAAAAAGAAAGATAAATTATCAAAAGAATAATATGGAAGAGGTAATTAAGAAAGAATTTGATGCTCTACTCTCCTCTATTGGTATAGAGGAAGGATATGAGTTAAAGATAGAGGAAAAGGATGGAGTCTCATATATTAACCTACTCTTTTCGGGAAAGGATTTAGGATATTTAATAGGTAATCATGGTAAGCACTTAGAGTCATTACAGTATATATTTGGTATGATTTTAAGAAAGAAATTGCCTGAAGAGAGTAATTATAGGGTCCTTTTAGATGTATGTGGGTATAAAGAGGAGAGGAATAAAAAGTTAGAAAGATTTGCATTACAGAAAGCAGATGATGCTAGGATACTGGGTGATAGTATAGAGCTCCCTGCTATGTCTCCTTCCGATAGAAGAGTTGTACATGTAGCACTTCAGATATTCGATGATATTAAAACCGAAAGTATTGGAGAAGGACAGGATAGAAGGATAGTAATAACTCCAATAGAGGGTAACGAAGCAGATGATATATTGGATGAATCTGAAGAAGAGTCAGAAGAGTAATATATTACAACGTCCCTGTCCTACTGTTTAACATATATATACAAAGGTATACTTAAACTCTAAGTATTGGGTTTAAAGTTAAGGATTTTTCCAAAGGTAATGTTACTCAATGATATGTTTAAAGTATCTTTATTAAAAGCTTTTTAAGATTTTTTAGAAAGATATATACTACTAATTGTAATAGTAATTAGTAAGGCAATCCAAACTAGATACTCTGTATATGCTATATACTTAATACCAAAGAGAGGTATCATCAAAAGCCCTCCTATATTTATTCCTAAAAAAGCTATCATCAATTTTTTAAATAATCTCTTAGAGAAATGTCTAAGGATTAATAGTCGAGTAAAGGGGTATACATAGAGAAAGGAGAGTGCAAATAACCAATGAAAGACTCTTGAAGAAGACCAACCAATATCTCCTGTTAATGGGAATAGTCCAATACCTACCAAGGTAAATGCCGCTAATGAATGATAGTTGTATGTTAATTTCTTAACTTTCTTGTATATTGGGTTTGTAATAGCATCTAATCCACATAGTAATCCTGTTATTATCGCAGATATACTAAAGTAAATACCTGTTTCAAAAAGATAACCATAATCACTAATTGCATACCCTTCTTTTAAATCTAAGAATTCATATATTCCTATTGGAAAGATACCTAACAGAGAGAGAGTTGAGAGTGTAAAGTATATTATTCCTATCAGATCTAACATATATAGAGGTTATCACTTGAGATTAATATTGTATATCTTTCTAAATATTTCTTAGTACTTGTATTATTACAAAGATTAAATAGAAAGAGAGTAATATTATTGATTCTCTCTTACTAATTAAGTTTTTCTTCCCTATCATTCCAAATATTAGTAAAAGTACTGTTACTATTAATACAAAAAGCATCTCTATCTTAAAACTATTTAAATCTAACGAACCTAGTAAGGATGTACTACCTAGTATAAAGAGGAGATTAAACATATTAGAACCGATTATACTTCCTAATCCGATATCCTCACTCCCCTTCTTTATTGAGGAGTATAGGGTTGCAAACTCGGGTAAGGATGTACCAAAGGCGAGTAAGAAGTACCCTATTAATACTTCTGGAAGGTTTAATTGATTAGCAAATACTAATATATTATCTATACAAATTTTACTAAATATCATTATGAGTAATATAGAACCTATTAAAAAAAAAGGATTGAATTTAGTAATACTATGTATATTATTAGTATGGTTATTTCTATTAATTAAATATGCAGATATTAAAAATACAAGTAGAAGGAGAATTCCAATAAATGGGTCAATAATGTAGTTATTAATAGCTATTACTAGAAGTGAAGCAGAAGTAACAGAGAGTAAAAGAGGTATATTAAAATGTATATCTATACTTTTTAATCTATATTTACTAAATAGGGCTAATGAGCCTAGTACTAGGAGAATATTAGCTATATTACTCCCTATTACATTAGATATAGCTATCTCAGTGTGTCCAATATGAGAGGAATACATGGAGGTAGCTAATTCAGGTAAAGAGGTGCCTAGGGATATGAGTAAGAAACCTACGAAGAACCCACTGACTCTTAATTTTTTAGAAAGAGATGTAGCCTGATCTACAAATACGTCTGCCATCCTTATTATTAAGATTAGTGATACTACTATTAGTATTAGATTAAGCATATTAGACAGTATATATAGAATTACTTAATAGTAATTGTATCAGATATATAGTAGGGAAGGTATGCTGAGAGACAGGGTATACAAGTCTATATCAATAAAAAGAGAGCAGTGAGTGTAAAAGTGGGGATTAAGAAATTATTGTTATAAGACCTTTATATACTCAATTGTATCATCGCCATCTATTCTATCATTAAGCGTCCTACCGGTTTCTTCAAAATCTAAGGATTTGAATATACTATTCGATGCATTGTTCTTACTCCATGTTTTTGTAAACACTTTTTTGAAACCCAGAGATTTGGCATAATCTAAAAAGAGTATCACCATTTCTTTACCATATCCATTCCCCCTGTATTCTTTAAGAGTATACATAACGCCAAGGCTTAAAGTATCTTCTCCCTTGTATGGGAAAGAGGTAATAAAACCAATTGTTCTATCATTATGTACAACCTTAAAAGGATGAAAGTCTTTTCCCCTCCCAAAATGCAAAACGATATTTGTAATGGACATATTTTCATCGTCAGATCCCTTGACGAAGATATTCTCTTTTTCTGCAATATCTAGAATATCTTTAATCTCTTCATTTGTAATATCTTCTAAAATAACCATATTACTGGATATTATTACTTCATAAAGAATTATGCAAATATTAGAGGTGGTGTACAAGAGAAATATGGCGGAGAGAGTGGGATTCGAACCCACGGTACGATTTCTCATACGCACGCTCTCCAAGCGTGTCCTTTCGACCACTCAGGCATCTCTCCAGTGGTGTACCCGGCCGGAATCGAACCGACAACCTACTGCTTAGAAGGCAATTGCTCTATCCGATTGAGCTACGGGTACATAAACACGCCATTTTACCAATAAATTGGAGTAATTAAAAGGCTACTTATCAACTTCTAATTCTAGTATTGTAACCATTACCCCTCCCTTTCTATCAGGGAATCTTTTTAAGAATGAGGGATAGTTATTAGGAGTAAATGTAATCTCTGATTTTCTTTCTGCATATTTTAGATTATCGATATACTCTTTACCCTCTTCCCATGACATACCTCTTAGCGTATTTTCTAAAGCCGTTTTATCTATCTTAGGTTTTATATTACTCTTTGCTACTATTTTTATTTTGATTACATCTTTAGTACTATCTTCTACTGAGATATCTATATCTAAATTATCTCCAAGTACTAATTCTAAATCTTTATCACTTTCAAAGAGATTATTCTCTTCAGCCTGTTTTCTTAAGAGCTCAGTTAAGGCTTCTGTTAAACCAGTAGTTGAGTAGTATGTAGCACTCCCCTTTATTGTTAAATCCAAGTTAACAGTCTCTGCTTCTTCCCCTACTTTCGTGTCTGTTTTGATACTCTTATCGTCTACTTCACTAAGAATGGTATCCTCTATTATTTCCCATCCTTGATTCTTTTCTCTTAAATCCGATTTAACTTCTTCTATTGCAGTAGTACTTAACTGTTCTACAGCATTATCTACATCTAGTTGAGATAAAACGGTATACTCCTCTTTACTACCTCCAGTAAAAGGAGCACCATTTAGTCCCATAATATCTCCCTCGGTATATACATCTTCGGTATATCCTTGTATTAGAAAGGTTTTCCCTTCCGAGAGATTGTACTGTTCTCCTATTTCTGTAGCTTCTAGGGGTATTGTTACCATGGTTCCACAGTGGATTTCTGCACTGGTAGTAGTCTTAAATGTATATCCAGAGGTTGTGACGATATGTCCAACTTTGAGTACTACTATTGGAGGATCAACTTCTGGACATTCTGAATTTCTATCTTTGTAATAAAAAGTAAAAGTAGCTTCTCCCTTAGCTTTCTCTCCCCTAAATGCTTTTCCTGTAGCAGTTATACTATCTGAGAGACTCTGAGTACTCTCTTCTACTTTTATTGGTATTGTTAAATTCTCTAAATCTATCTCTTGAGTATCTTCATCTCCAGTAAGAATTAATTCTACTTCAACAGGTTTAGCCTCTACAAAAATTTTAACCTTTGCAATGGTAGCAAACTGATTATACAAAACTAAACCAATTACAATGATTACAAAAAGAGGAATGATACCAAAAAGTGCTATACGAAGTAATCCTTTCTTATTTAAACCCTTAAGTTTACTAAATATATTTATTCTACTCTTCTTAATCTCAGGAGGCTGGGTAGCAGCTCTAAGCTCTTTATTAGGGAAAATCTTAGCAGTAGGAATATCTTTATTAGGAAGATCTTGATCTATTGCAATGAATGAGTTTACGGGTTTTATTCCTCTCTTATCTACATACTTTTTATTGCCATTCTCTTCTAAAGAACTCTTTATTCTTTCTTCAAATACCTCTTTATTGTTCTCTTCAGGTAATATCTCTTCTATTTCCTTCTTTCTTTCTAATTTACTCTCTTTCTTTTTTGCAATTAACTCTACTGCTTCTTCCCAATCGTATTCTGTAGGAGCAGAAGGAGTATCTATTACTTTCATACCAGCTAATTTAGCATTACGTATACCCGTGGGGTTTTGTATTATTTGTGCTATTAAAAGTTTACCCTCTCTTTGAGCGGTTTCTTCTAATACTTTAAGGTTAATAGGGCTAATTAAAAGATCTGTCTGTTCTGTAAATGTAAGAACTATTCTATCTGATTTACTCTTATGAAGATCTCTAACAATATCTGTGAGTTCATGAGATTCATCTACAACTATTTTTGAAGTGGTTATTTTCTCTGCCATATTTATACTTCCCAATTTATATTCTTTTTCTTCCTATCTATTTCCATATCATAGAGGAATTTGGCTAAGGAGGCCGGTGTAATGTCGTAAAGATTTTGTAAATCTCCACTATTATCTACAACGGACCCTAGTAGATTTGGTGTAAACATATCTATCTTAGGAACAACTGCAATGGGTAAATATTTCTTCCAAGGAAATTCCATTAATGCTTGCTTAATATCAGGTAGTAATGCTCCTCCACCACATAGATATATCTGTGTAGGCAGGGAGCCAACATCTTCACAGTTCTCTAAAGCAGCCTTTAATGTCCTCATCCAAAGGCCTGCGGTGGGATACATAGTTTTTTGTACCTGTCTTAATATCTCTTTAGGTAGTTCTTTCTCAGAGTATTTAATCTTTCTCTGTTCAGCATGTCTGTAATCTGAATCTGTTAATTTCGCTAACTCTTTAGTAAATACTCTACCCCCAAATGCAAACATTTGTGTTTCTGCTACATTACCATTTTTAACGATAGCGACATCAGTAGTACCTCCCCCTATATCAATGAAGATTGCTGAGAAATTAGTATTATCTCCCCCTGCATGTGCCCTTGCTACTGCAAATGGTTGGGATACAATTCCTAAAACTTCTAAATTGAGAGATGAGGCAACCTTTCTTAAAGCCTCAGTATATGTTTTAGGAGCAAAAGAGGCATAGAAATTTAACTTAACCTCTCTGCCTTTATACCCGATTAATGTATTTACTGGCATACCCCCTATCTCTAAACCTGTTGGTGTAATATGTAATATCTCAATATCTTCATTTCTAAGTCCAGTTCTTAAACTTAAATCATCTTTACCATTTTCTGCTATCTGAGATTTTACTTGAGTAATGATTCTATCCTGTTCTTTTTTAGTAACCTCTTTTTCAAAGTTCTCTTCTCTTTCGTAATTAACAACAATGGATACTCCTTGAATATATTCTCCTGCAATACCCATAATTACTCTCTTAGGATACTCTTCTACTTTTAGATTACTTAGGAGTTGATTAATAGCTAACTTACAATTTTCTAATACTGTATCTAAGTTAGTAATTATTCCACTTCTCATTGCATGCTGTTGTTGTTGTATTCTAGAGATTCTATTTACGGATACTCCGTATTCTCCTATTGTGAAGAGCAAACTTTTAATACTTTCAGTACCTATATCAAGTGCAACAATGGGAGTTATTCCATCTAAAAGATTGCTCTTTTTCGATTTTAGACTTGGCAGTTTTATCATATCTTTGAATTATATCATTAATACAAAGAGTCTATACAGTAACAATTAGAATTATTGGTTCTCTCTCAGTTTTTTTGTATATATATTTACCAATTTCTTTTTCCATGTTCTCTTTGAGTGTATCATATTCATACTTTTTACTATTTTTAGACTTCTGTTCCCAATCTCTATGTACATCATATATTATGGTCTGTATCTCTTTTAACATCTCTTGTGACTTTTTCATATATATGAACCCCCTAGAAACAAATTGAGGTTTACCTATTAATCTGTGTGTTTGAGCGCTAAGGTTTAGTATTACAACAAACATACCGTATTCAGAGAGCTGTTCCCTATCTTTTAAGACTATCTCACCTGTATCTCCTACCCCAAGCCCGTCTATTAGTATTGGTTTAGATTCAACAGGTTTACCTTTTCTCCAACTCTTGCCATTAAAGATCCAAACTACACCATCATCAGTGAGGTAAACGTTTTCGTCTTTCATTCCCCAAGATACATAGTTTTTCTTATTAAAATATCTAAATGTTAGGGGACCATGTATAGGCATTACCGCATTAGGTTTTATTAAATCAAACATTATTTGCATATCTTCTTGGTTGCCATGCCCTGTGGAGTGTATCTTAGTCTCTATTGTATCTTTAATTAAATCAGATCCTAAAGATATTAATCTGTCTGTCATTTTTTCAATGTTGCTTACATTTTCAGGTATTTCAGATGAAGACATTAATACAAGGTCTCCTTTTTTAATTTTTATATATTTATGTGTACCAAGGGATATTCTATTTAAAGCAGCATATTTTTCTCCTTGGCTTCCAGTACAAAGAATCATTAATTCATTATCTTTATACTTATTTATCTCCCTTTCCTTTATTATTAGTCCTTGAGGTATTTTAATATATCCTTGTCTACTAGCAATAGAGATTGTTTGTTCTAAGCTTCTACCAGATATTACAATCTTACGATTAGTTTTTTTCGCTATCTCAAACAAAGAGTAAAGCCTAGTTAGTAATGACGAGAAGGCAGCTACTATTACCCTACCCTCTACTTTACCAATGACCCTTTCTAAATTTTTGAAGACCTCTGTTTCAGATGGAGATTTACCAGTATTAGATGCGTTTGTACTATCCATTAATGCTACATCGACCCTTCCTCTTAGTGATTTAAGTTTCTCATAGTCTGCTTCTAATTCACTTGTTGGTTGTGTATCTATTTTATAATCTCCTGAAAAGAAGATATTACCCTTAGGGGTTTGTAGAAAGATTGAGAAAGAATCTGGGATACTATGATTTATACCTACAAATGTAGCTTTAAAGTTATTCCCTATTTTTAGTGTTGTAGATCTATTTACCCCTGTAATCTTAGTCTTATTCTTTAAATTGTATTCCTCAAGTCTCTCTTCTATTAGAGCTTTTGCAAAATCACCTGCATATATTGGAGGGAAATCTAAATCGGGTAGCATCCATCTTAAGGCGCCTGTATGATCTAAGTGCCCATGTGTAATTAATATGGCCTTTACCTTCTTTTTATTCTTTTTTAAATACTTTAGATTAGGTATTAAGTAATCAATACCGTACATCTCTTGTCCTGGGAAGGAGTATCCTGCATCTATGATGACTATCTCATTACCCATTTCTACAAAGTTACAGTTTCTACCTATTTCTGCAGTACCAGAAAGAGTACATAGTTTTAATTCCTCGTCCCTTTTAAAGAATCTCTTGTTTTGTTTATTCATCTCCCGATTATATCACATCTCCTTTCTGTGGCATTAGAGAGATGGTATAATGGGGGACCGTTAATACAGGATTAGTCATCTTGGAGGGATTAGGAAGAAATCTTAAAGAGAGTAGAACCTAACAGATCCTAACTGTAAAGTAGGAAGACCAGGTATGTGGTCACTAAGCTTAATACAGTAATGTATCAAGAGAGTAAGGTGGTATCGCGATATTCGCCCTTACATTAGAGTATATATGTATGATATATATTTTAATGTAGGGGCCTTTTTAATATATATATCTATGTAAAAAATGAGAAAAGAAATACCTAAAGCATTTGATTCAAATATTGAAGAAGAAAAGATTACAAAACTTTGGGAGAAATCCCAACTAAGTAATCCTGAGAAAATGGAGGAGTATTTTAAAGAGAGGGGGATTGATATTAAAGAACCTTTTACAATAATACTACCTCCTCCTAATGCTAATGCTAATTTACATATTGGTCATATGTGTGGTTACTCATTTCAGGATGTAATGGGTAGATTTAAGAGAATGACAGGGCATCCTACCCTACTTCTCCCTGGTAAAGATCATGCTGGTATTCAAACAGAGACATCTTTTACAAAGGTATTAAAAGAGAAAGGTATAGAGAAGTGCGATTTAGGTAGAGAAGAGTTTTACAGAAGATGCTATGAATTTAGCTTAAAGAATGCTGCAAATGCAAGAGCTCAAGAAAAAAATATTGGTCTTTCTGCAGATTACTCAAGAGAGTACTTTACTCTAGATCCTAAATTAACAAAGATTGTGTATGAGACTTTCTATAGAATGTTTAAAGAAGGATTAATATATAGGGACAAGAGGATTGTAAATCAGTGTCCACAGTGTAAGACTGCCTTAGCAGATGTAGATACAGAGCATGAAGAAAGAAGAGGGATATTTGCATATATTGTATATCCATTTGTGGAGAAAGAAGACCAAGAGTTAGCTAAAAAGAAATTTGATAACATTGGTATTACTGTAGCTACTTCTAGACCTGAAACAATGTTAGGAGATACTGCTGTTGCTGTTAATCCTAAAGATGAGAGATATGCTCCATTCATTGGTAAAAAAGTATTACTTCCAATTGCAGATAGGGAGATTACAATCATTGCTGATGAAGATGTAGATATGGAAATGGGTACAGGTGCTGTTAAGGTTACCCCTGCTCACTCCCCTATCGATTTTGAGATTGGTAAAAAACATAGATTAGAGGTAAGGAATGTAATAAATGGGGAAGCTAAGATGGAGGGAGATATACCTGAGAGATTTATAGGGATGGATACGTTAGAGTGCTCTAAAGCTTTGTGTAATGAGTTAGATGAGTTAGGACTACTTACAGATATTCAAAATATTAAACATGATGTTGCAGTATGCGAAAGATGTAGAACACCAATAGAGCCAATCATTTCAAATCAGTGGTATGTTGATGTTAAACCTTTAGCTAAGAATGCACTCCAAGCTTTAAAGAAAAAGGATACATATGTAATACCCCTTGGACAACAGAGAGCATTAGAATATTTCTTTGAAAATATTCAACCCTGGTGTATATCAAGGCAACTTTGGTGGGGTCAAAGAATACCTGTTTGGTATAGTGGGGGAAAGAAACTTTATGATTGGTTAAAAGAAAATGAAGGGAAAGATATTAAAGAGTATGAAAAAGAGATGAATATTAAAGTTAAGGGTACGGGTGAGATATATCTTGGAGAGGAAGCCCCTGATAAGTCAGGTGTATGGGAAGCAGAAATAGATATGTTTGATACCTGGTTTAGCTCTAGTCAATTACCTTACACTACTTTAGGAAGTATTGAGGGTGGAGATTTTAAGAAATACTATCCAACTCAAATGATGATTCATGCTAGAGATATTCTTTACTGGTGGTCTGCAAGAATGATGATGATGGGCATATACAATACGGGTATGGCACCATTTGGAGTAATCTTCCTTCACGGTTTAATACTTGCTTCTGATGGTAGTAAGATGTCTAAATCTAAGGGTAATGGTGTAGAGCCTAGTGAGATGATTGGTAAGTATGGGGCAGATTCCTTAAGACTTTGGTATTTTAGTGATGCACTCCCTGGTTCTAATGCTCCGCTTAGAGAGGAAAAGATTAAGGGTAACAGAAACTTTGTTAACAAGATATGGAATGCTTCTAGATTTATACTAATGAATATTGATGATTCAGAATTAGAAAAGATTTCTAAATTTGAAGTTGATACTAAGAGTAAGAGAATTGAAAAAACAAAGGAATATATATCTAAGGTAGTTAAATATTTAGAGAAATACCAATTTAATCTCGGAGCAGAAGATATTAGAGAATTCTTCTGGCATACTGTATGTGATATATGGATAGAGGAAATTAAACAAGAGATACAGGGTAAAGAGGTGGGCTCAGAGGAAAGAATATCAAAATTAGCCGAGCTCCTCTATATTCTTAAAGAGAATTTAAAGATTATGCACCCCTTTATTCCTTTCATTACTGAATCTGTATGGCAAGAGTTAGTAGAGCTAAAACTAGCAGATGGGACCTTAATGTCTCAACAGTTATTAGTTAAGTAGAGAAAGGATCACCTCCTCTCAACGCTTTCCCCAACCCCTTTCTTTGGCAGTTGGTTTTTGCTTTTTCTTCTCTTCATCTTTTTTCATAAGAGAAGTGCCATTACCCGTTGAACGGGAAATACCTTTGAGAGTTTTCATAGTGCCCTCCTTAATCAGATTTATATCAAATTACTGGTTAGTTTGGAATAGAGATTTTTAATAAAAGGGATTTAGATATATAATCAAGACATAATTAAGAAATAGAATAAGATGGACAGAAAGAAACTATACATTACAACTACACTCCCCTATGTAAATGCAGAACCTCATATAGGGCATGCTTTAGAGTTTGTACAAGCAGATGCAATATCTAGATTCTTCAAGCATAAATTGGGAAAGGAGAATGTGTTTTTTAATGTAGGTACAGATGAACATGGTTTAAAGATATATAGGAAGGCTAAAGAGGAAGGGTTAGAGATTAAGGACTTTGTAGATAAGTATGCTAAAAGATTTATGGATTTCTGTAAGCTATTTTTTGTAGAATATGACAACTTCTATAGGACCTCTGATGAGAAACATCATAAGGCTGCACAAGAATTCTGGAAGAAATGTAATGCCAATGGTGATATATACAAAAAGAAATACTCTGGTAAATACTGTGTAGGATGTGAAAGATTTATTACAGAAAAGGAGTTAGTAGATGGCAAATGTCCAGATCACGGAACTATTCCAGAGGAAAGAGATGAAGAAAATTACTTCTTTAAACTTTCTTCTTACAAAGAGCATTTACTTAAATGGTTAGAAATAGAGCCAGAGGTATTAAAACCTAAACAAAAGGTTGAAGAATTAAAAAAGATTATCGAAGAATTGGAAGATATCAGTATATCTAGATTAAGGGAGAACTTACCTTGGGGTATAGAGGTTCCAGAGGATCCTTCACAGGTCTTCTATGTATGGTTTGATGCATTAACTAACTATGTTAATGTAATTGGTTTTGGAACAGATGAGAAAAAATTAAATGAATGGTGGCCCGGTATACAACTCTTTGGACCAGATAACTTAAGATTTCAAGGTGCGATATGGCAAGGGATGTTGGCTTCAGTTGGACTAAAACAAAGTCTAAAACTTTTAGAACATGGTATGGTACTTGGTCCTGATGGTACTAAGATGGCTAAATCAAAGGGTAATGTAATATCTCCATTTGATCAAGAGGAGAAGTTTGGTGCAGAGATTGTAAGATTTTACTTACTTGTAGGGATATCAACCTTCTCAGATTCTTCATACAAAGAAGATGACCTTATTAATATGTATAATTCAAGATTAGCAGACAACTACGGTAACTTACTAAACAGAGTAATACATTTAGCACAAAGTAATGGGGTGGAGATTAATAGGGAAGGTGTCTTAGAAAAAGATTTCAAAGGGAAAGTAGATAGATATAGAGAAAAGATTGAAAATCTATATGAAGAGTACGAGATAGCTTTGGCAGGAGAAAGTATAGATGAACTGGCAGATTGGGGTAATAAATATATAACGGAAAAAGAACCATGGAGTAAATCTGTAGATACTAAGCACAGAGAGTTAATTCTTAACAACCTTAGCTATCTATTAAAAGTGGTCATACATCTCTATTCCCCTATACTACCAGAAAGTTGTAAGAAAGCAGAAAATGCCCTAAAGAAAAAAGAAAGGATAATTCTTTTCAAGAAGATATAGTTACTATATAATAGATTTAGTAATCAAACTTACTGCCCAATGATAACAGGAAAAAAGGAGGACAAATCAATAAATTTCTTACAGCCAGTAGGTGCTTCTGAGAGTGTTGTTTTTACATCTGTTAATTGGTTAGCTACGATTGGTAAAAATCTCCTATTAATAGTGCAAATTGTTGTTCTTGTTGTATTTGCATTAAGAATAGTAATGGATGGTAGAAACAATGATCTTACATCAGAGATTAATTCTCAAGTAGGTATTTTAGAGAATGAGACTTGGAAGAAGAATGCTATTAAGTACGAGAATCTCCAAAATTTGATGGATGATGTAAAACTAATTGAAAATGGGCAAGATCTTAACTC